>NZ_JBGSQY010000023.1:0-33910 GCF_041737835.1 Bythopirellula sp.
GACCCCGTTCGATACCGCTTCGCTGGTGGCTGGCATCGACACGAGTATTCATCCCGTGGCGTGTGCTGTCGAAATCGGTCGTGATCTTATGTCCGACTCGGCTGTCGACGTTGGCCGTATCTTGCTGGAGAACATCGGCCAAAAAATGCTATCCGAACTTGATCGTGTTATTTGCGTTGGTAACGGCACGACCCAACCTCAGGGCATTGCCAATGCCTCGGGCATGACGGACATCGGCAACCCTAGTGGTGGTGCCGGGGCGGCCCCAGCCGTCGACGATATCGAGGCTCTTATTTTTAGCCTAGGCAAGCAGTACAGAGTCAATTACTTAAACCCATCGCTGATCGGAACAGATACTTCGTACCGCCGAGCAAGGGGAATTCCCGTGTCGGCTTCCGATGAACGTCGTGTCTTTGGAATGACCCATAATGACTATAAGCTGCTGGACTATCCGTTTGTGATTAACAACAGCTTGCCAAACAATTTTGTGGCGTTCGGGTGTCTCAAAAAGTATCGCTTGTATCGCCGACAAGCTCAAGAAGTTCGCTTCACCGATCAAGGCAAGGAGCTGGCACTCAAGAATCAGGTGCTGTTGGTCGTGCGTGGTCGTTTCGGTGGCCGCGTGATGGATGGGGCAGCGTTCGCCTATACCGACAACGCCCAAGCATAACTTCCCAGCCTAGTTGATGGTGATCTTTTATAGGAGGCGGTTTTACTATGTCCAAAACTAACTTAGTGGTGATCGAAGTCGACACGCCACAGAACAGCAATGTTCTCTTCCGGCCCGAACAAAAGACCGTTCGGGGGAAGTTTGACTTGCATCGGGTGAAAGAACCCAACGCGGGCAAGTTGCACTCGTTGTGGCCAGAGCCGATTCCCGGCCAGCAAATCTCCTTGGACCTGATATCAGCAGAAGGCTGTTTCGTCGACCCGCTGTACGATGAAAAGTTTCAGGCCATCCGGGAACGCATCGAGGGTATGGGCCAGAAGCTCCCCCCACAACGGGAAGTCTTCCAAGGTGCCGATATCGCGACCTGGGTGTTCTACATGCGGGAACTGGTCAACAGTGGCAAGGCCAAGTTGATCGAAGGCGAGTTTCCGAAGATCGACGAAACCAAAGTCCAAAGGCGTTTCTTCAGCACGGAACGACCAGACACAAACGACCGGCTTGTCGCTGCCATCGAACGCCAAAACGAGTTGATGGGCCAACTGCTCAACAAGCTCGTTGAAACAAAATAAAGGCAGGCTTGCCAGCGAGCCCCGCATTGTTGTGAACGCTCAACCTCCTTCACGCAATGCGGGGCATTTTACCAGACATTCCGATACCTCAACGGGTGCCCGGCAAAGGGGACACAGCCGCCTTGTCGTTACCTTTGCCGGGTTTATTCATGTTCAAAATCTTCAAACGCAAAACTGATCGTGTCAGGCAACAGCAAGCCAAGCGCATTGCCGAGCTAGAGGCCGACTGTGAGGCCCTGAAGCGTGTCCTAACGATCAAGGATGCTGAGTTGGATTCTTTGGCCGCTGTGATCGCTCGTGACCGTGAGAGGGTCAAAGCCGAGACGGCCTGCCATATCAGGGCCAGAACAGAAGCGGAAATTTTGCATGGTCAGCTATCTCGATAGTGCGTTTTCAGAAGCCAGTGGCATGTACGCCAACTGCAAGGCCGCTGCTGCGTCTAGTCCGCAAGTGCTGACATCCGGCCATGTCGGTATCGGCTATCATCACAGCGGACTATCGAAAGCCAAAGAGCAAATTTCCCATTATCGCGGGTATGTTTACGCCGCTATCAAGGCTGTGGCAACGCGGGTAGCTGCTCAAAACTTTTCGATGGGTAAGGTAGCTGGCAGACCAACCGGCAAGAAGATCGTCGACCTACCGAAACATATCAAGCATCTTGGGGATAACCTGGAACCGATGCCATCGCATCCGTTTTTGGATTGCCTCAACTGTCCCAATCCGCTGTTGGTTAGGTGGAGTTTGTTATACAGCCTCACTAGCTCTTTATTACTAACCGGGAAATCTTTTCTTTGGGTGACTGAAGCAGAGAACGGTTTGCAGTGCTGGCCGATTCCAGCAAGTTGGATTGAGCCTGCCGATTTAATGCGAGGAACTTGGAAGTTACGCCCGTTCGGTGCGGGAGAAGAGATCGAACTACCTAACGAGCAAATCTGTTGCGTGATGCTGCCGAGTCCCGGTTCTCCGTTCGACTCAGTGAGTCCGCTGCAAGCTGTGGCCCATCCGGTGGCCATCGACGAAGAGATTCAACACGCGCAATATCGGACGTTCAAGAATGGAATCTTCCCCGGTGTCATGGTGAGAGTTGGCCGTATGCCGGGCTTTGCCGGGGAGAAAGGCGAGCGGCCCATTCTGTCTGGTGGTCAACGCCGAGAAGTCATTGATGCCATTATGAAAATGTACAACTCGACGACCGGCAAAAACGCCCCGCTTGTAGTCGACGGCATGATTGAATCCGTCGAAAAGCTCACGAACACCCCTGAAGAGATGGATTTTCTTGGCAGTGGCAAGGCTGTCAAAAGCCGTATCTTAGAAGCGTTTGGCGTGTCGCCAGCCGTACTAGGCCAGCTCGAAAACTCTAATCGCGCGGCTGCTGCCGTGGCTGAAGCTAACTTTTGTGCAAACACTGTGAATCCGCTAATCGAATTGATGAGTGAATCACTCACGAAGTTTTGCCAAACCTACTATAGCGACAAGCGTTTAGTCTGTTGGATTACGGCTGCTTCTGCCGATGATCGTGAGTTGACCCTGCAAGCTTGGCGCGACGCAAAAGACGCATCTTTCATTAGCCAGAATGAGTATCGTAGATTCATCCTCAACTTGCCCGATGTACCTGGGGGAGATGTATTCCGAGACATGATGGGCAACCCGCTGGGGACTGAGAGCGAACCGGAGAAGACGTTCCACCTCAACGGCCATGCGAGAGTGTGAGCCGGTTAGATACGAAAGCCGCGCATTGCCAAGATAATAAACGGTGGAATCAAGGCAGCAAGTGAGAAGACTATCAGCCTCCCGTCCGACTTGTAATAGCTCGTTGACAGCACCAACACCCCGCCAATCAATGGGAGAAGAATAGGCGCACCAGAGGGCCACATTTCGTACCAAACCTCTCTGCACCACTCTAACGACCCAGCCCAAATTAACAGTAGTCCAAGTATTCCACTCACGGTTTTCATGGCATTAAGTTTGTAAGGTGACGTTGTAATTGCCCATCTCTTTACGATCCGCAATCCCGGCTTGAGATTAACTGACCATGGACCGGATTACCCTATGGCTGAAGACTCACTCTGCTGCCAAAAAATCCTTCAGCCGAGCACTCCTGAAATTTTTCAGGGAACAAGCTGGCCGGGTGGCAACCCAAGTTTCTGAAATCTTTCAGGCGGGAATCTCGCCTGCCCAAATCGCCCTAGTCTTCCAACCTGAAGCCGAGCATGAGAAGTTTCTGCCGATCATCCAACGCAACCTGGGGGCCATGATGATCCTGGGGGCGAAGCAAGAACTACACGCCGCCAAATCGCACCAGAGCCATCGTAAAGACTTCAACGCCAACGATGACCTTGCATGGCAATTCATCCCTCAGAGCGTGAAGCAACGCATCCTGCAAAGCCTGGAAGACAGCACGAGCCAACCTTACTGGGAAGACATCCAGCGCGGAGTTGAAGCCGATCTTCGAGCTGTGATCGAAGCGGGCATTACAGAGGGATTATCAACTTACCAAATCGGAATGAACATCCGCCAGCATGTCGGCGGGTTTGAAGCAAGGAAACGAGCGTACAAGATCGCGCGCACTGAAACGGGTGGTGCCTTGAACGCTGGACATGTCGCTGCGATGGAATCTTTGGGCAGTGCGGTTACTTCCAAGAAGTGGGTGTCTATTGGCGACAAAGACACCCGCGAAACGCACGAGCAAGCCCACGGCCAAACTGTTCCCGTCAACGGCCAGTTTATCGTGGCTGGCCACGAGTGCGACTATCCCGGCCAGTACAGTCTTCCCCCTGAAGAGAGAATCCATTGCCGATGCACGACGATTAGCGTTCTCCGTGAAGACATTCTGGCGGCTGCTGAGAATCCAGAATATGACTAAGGCCGACGTAGCAAAGCGAGCGAAGCCAATCCGACAAGAAAGATGCTGCTAGGCTCTGGCACGGCGGTTGATGCGGTAAGTGGTTCGACCGCCACGCCGTAGTTAGTATGCCAGCCTTCGAGACCACCGCCTGCTACGATTGCTGCTGGAAAGTACCGTTCTTCGTCTGGAAGTGAGTTTGCAGCGACTCCCTCATACCGTTGCCAGATTAAAAAATCTCGTCCATCCACGTCATTATCGCGATCAAAGTCGCCGAGGAGAATTGCTGGGCTAATCGCTAACAGGCGTCGTGCCTGGCCGCAGGGGAGTTGAGCTTGGTTGAGGATAAAGGAGGTCGCATCGGAATAGCCGACGTTAGCAAACTGCGAAATTGTTGCCGACCAGTTTGAGCAGTTTTGCGATGCGGTACCAGAGTCACTGCAACCGGTCCAAAAGGGCGTGTTATCGTTGAGCTTTGTGCCGAACTCGCTGTAGTTGATCCCCGTGAAAAGTGTGCCATTCCAGAACTGATCGCTATCATCGGCCAACAGCTCATTATTCGTGTTGTAGACCGGCCACTCGATGGGAATTCTATCGATGGCGTTGCTGCTATTAGTGGCTATGACCGCCTTGAAGATGCGGTCGCTACCGTTCCAACCACTGAGAAGGCCCGCAGCGTTGGCGCGCCTTGTGACCTGAAGATCAGCCGACGAATGGCCGCCGATAACCGAAAGGCCTGGGTTTGGATTAGTTTCAGCGCTAGAACTGACTGAATTTGTCGTGCTAGTAATAAACACGACATGCCGGTATTGGGGCGTTTGTGCGTGAGCAGAAGCTGCGAAGCTGGCTACGATCAGCACCAGTGCAATACGAAGCTGCCAATGAGAATCGAGCCCAATTTGCATGACAGGTTCCTGAAAAGACTTGTGGTGAGTATCCAGTATAACCGTAATCCACGAGAATAGCCACGAAGCTGCTGTGCATGGAACGTGCAAGCTCTCGCCTACTCCCTGACGGCCTGCCAAATCGCTAAACAGTAGCTGCCAATCATTCAGAGACTGTCGACTCAACAGTAACTAGGCCATTGTCTTCTGCTTCAGGCGATTTTTCGGCCCGTGTTTTCTGCTGCTTATTAGCTGCACGAGTGAGCTTGCGTTTAGCCTCAGTAGCCTTGTCCCCGTCCAGAATCTCGCGTTTGATAACTTCACTCACCAGCACCGCCTTGATTTCCTCAAGTTCGACACGAACATCGGGAGTCATCCGTTTAAGCTCACGACGTAAGACTTGCAATACGGGGTCACTCAGCACCATAGCCCCAAGAACAAATCTGCTCAGCGCTTGTTTCTGAGTGTGATACTCGCCAAGCAAAGACTTCATCCAGCCCTCTTTGCAGAACAAGTAGATCGATTCAACGTCTTTGGCGCTCTTAGGCGAGAGGCTACTAAACTGCAAATCGATGACAAGCTCCTGCCCGATAGGCTTGCCAAATATCACTTTGTAAACTCGCCAGTTCTCCCCGTTGGTCAACACGACCCAATCGACCCCCTGATTGGCCGCGTAGTCGATGGCTTGTTTAACGTGCTGTTCTTTCAGTTCAATGCCGATAGCCTTGACTTCGATCAGCATCTCCAGCTTGCCGTCAAGCTTCAGTGCTAGGTCACAGTACGTGCAACGGATGGCATACTCAGAAGTGATTTCCAGAAACTTGTCATAGCCAAAAACTTCGGCCAGCATGTCAACGATGATGGTCACGGTATCCGATTCGCCTACGTCCCGTGACTTAGCTGCTTCGAGAATGGGCTGGAATCGTTTGATCCCCGTGCTGATACGTTGGCTGACTTTTGTTGGAATTTTGGCCATGTCTTCCTCTGGCGACTGAGTGCAAACGGCTGAAAAGCTGTAATAGGGATACAGTCTAAAGCTGCCAATTGCCCAAGTAAATAACTTGCATCTAACCCGTGCAACAAGGAATCTTTGCATTGAAGGAACGCCCATCACTAGAAGTCTTGGACCGCTGCCCTAGAGCGGGTGTCACTGACACCGACAATGAGTCGTTTAGGGCACTTTAGGGCACTTTGCCTAAGAGAAGATTTTCCACTTTTCTGCGGAAAATACCAGATTCAGAATACCCTGTAATTCTCGGGCAATTCTTCGTAGTCCGATGCTCTATCCAATTGAGCTAGGGCTGCAAGTGTTTTGATTTCAACGAGTTGTGCCTCGGGCGTCAATGGGCCTTGAACCCCACTGGTCGCCTTTCTCGCGCGGGCTGCTTACCTTACGAAAGCGAACTCACGCGAAACGAACATTCTACACAAATTCCGGGCGCCGTTAAGGGCCCGTGAGTTACCGCTTTTCCGAGCAACCTGGGCCCACGGGTTCCAGCCAATCGTCGACAGACAGTGCTATTTCGGCAGTCCCGCGCCCGATCTCGAAGCCACCACCGCCCCGGCCAAACAGGAGACCCAAGCGGAATATCTTGCCATGGGACACGGTATGGAACTTTGGGTTCGGAGAGGGGCCAGCGGCATGGGATGCCATCGACGGTACGTTTGTGATCGGTGGCCGGGAGTGCAACTATCCCGGTCAATGGTCATTATCAGCTGCCGAGAGAGTGAATTGCCGGTGCGGTATTCTTGGCGTGTTGAATGCGGATATTCTGGCCGCGTTTGACGATCCTACCTTCAACAATTAGGAGGCACCAGAAACTCGCGCACGCCAACAGCGCGGTGCCGGGTTCGGGTATAACACTGGCAACGCGAAAGCCAAGTCCCTCGTATGCATTCGTCGGGTTAATGGCACTCCGCATTGAGGCGAGCATGCTTGTGGAATGGTTTTCCGACCCGCCGCCGCGGACACCGCGGAAAGAACCTCTGAATAGCAACTCGTTCCACTCCCATACATTGCCTCCCTGATCAAATGTGCCGTAAGGGCTGGCGGAATCCTCGTACGCCCCGGCGTCGGTTTTCGGATAACTCAAGTTGGAGGTTCTGTAGTCGTAATAGTTGGCCGAGTTTCCCGTGTCGCTCGCTGGTGGGTTGTTGTTGGGCACGATGTTCGTACCCGTGGGATAGTCGTAATAAACTCCGGCGCCTGGATCGTAATAGGCGGCTTTGTACCACTCGTCTTCGCTGGGCAGCCACCAGCGAGCGCCCGCATTGCGCGTGATGCTTTCGCCATTGGAAGGAGTTGGCGTGCCGCCCAAGAGCGTATACGCGCCGTTCTCCGTGTCGCCATTTCCCTGGCCGTTGTGCAGCCAGTTGGTGAAGCGGATTGCATCGTACCAGGAGATAATAACCACTGGCTTGTCTGCGTAGGTGTAGTTCGTGCCGCCAGAACCTTGCCCGATGGCGTCTGGCTTCACGGCGTATGTGTAGCTGCCCGAGGAGCCGCTGCGGAAAATGCCGCCCTGGGTGAATGATCCCATCATCGGGTTGTACAGGTCATAGGGGTCGGACGCGGCCACCGCATTGAGGAACACTGTGTACTGCGCGTTCGTGACTTCATGCTTGCCGATGCGGTAACTATAACCGACCAAGCCGAAGGTGCCCTGGGATTGCACGTCCCCAGCGTTGTTCGGATTGCCAACTGTAACAAACTCGATGTCGAAGCTATTCGCTCCGCTGCCGAAAGTGTCACCTTGTGTTATGAAGTAAGGGAATAGCGCCAGAATAGCGCTGTAGATGGGGGGAAATAATCTTCGCATCTCACACTCCTCGTAGTTCCCCCCGGAACGTCCAAGATTCTATAGTGAATAGAACAGCATGGCAAGGAAAATCCTCAGAATTCATTTTGCTTGTAGTTGGCCAGCAACACTCTTCCCTACTGCCAGCCACCCCGCCCAATCGCTAAAATGCCCCTGCAAAGGTGTTCACACTGGCAAAGGCGTAAGATGATTAAGGGTAATTCGGGTTCAAATTCCGAACGACTGAAGTGGGTCAAAGAGTATCTCGATGGTTTGGTCGAAATGAACCGTGGCTACCGCGAGTCAGTAGGCGAACCGATGATCTCAGGCTTTCGCCTCAAAGTTCCTAAGGACGACCGCACTCCCGAAAACGAAATATACCACAATGCGTTTTTGCCTTTTGACTTGACTTTCAAACATCCTGAGATTCTGGCAGACCCGGCGATAGAAGACAACGAACTAAAGAAGATTCCTGACCACGGCAAGTTTGTAGTCGCACCTGGGAAGGTAATCGAGCGTGCAAAGCCAGAGAGGACTACGGTACCGCAGGCAAAGGGTTCCGGTTGTTCTAGTGCGCTACTGGCGGTTGCCATGGTCTTATCTCTACTCACGTTCACCTTGAGCGGGTGTCAGTAACTCAAAAACACGAGTACCAGCGGAGCTTACGCAATTTACCACTCAATTAAGTTGATCGCCGCCCAATCATGTTGAGCTTGCCGAACTCCACCTTGGAATCTTTCGCCAAAAACGCTATACCGAATTCACCTTCCCCGCGCTTCTCCCACCCGCTCTGCTTTCAAATAAGGTACTCCCCATGGCGAAATGGTTTGGCCTGTTTCGGCTCGTCTCTGTCTGCCTCATTGCGTTCGTCTGCGAATGGGCTCAGGCCGAAGGGCCGTGGCCGCAATGGCGTGGTCCGCATCGCGACGACATCAGCACCGAGACGGGGCTGATTCAGGACTTCCCCGAGGCGGGGCCGCCGCGGTTGTGGATTTTCCAAAACTGCGGCGCGGGCTATTCCGGTCCGGCCATCGTTGGCGACAAGGTCTATATCTTGGGCGGACGAGAGGGCAAAGACTTCCTGCTCTGCCTCGACGGCAACTCGGGCAAGGAATTGTGGGCGACGGAACTGGGCACAATGTTCGAGAACGATTGGGGCAACGGCCCGCGCTCGACGCCGACCATCGAGGGCGATTTCATTTATGCGATGGCTTCGAGCGGCAACTTGGTTTGCTTGAAGGCCGCCGACGGCGAAGTCGTATGGACCAAGGCGATGCAGGACCTGGGGGGCAAGATCCCCGTGTGGGGCTACAGCGAATCGCCGCTCGTGTTGGAAGACAAAGTCATTTGCACCCCGGGTGAACAGCAAGGGGCTATTGCCGCGCTCGACAAAAAGACGGGTGACCTGTTGTGGCAGACGAAAGACTTGGTCGACGTGGCCCACTATTCGTCGGTGATGCCGATGGAGCACGACGGCAAAACAATTCTGGTCCAGCTGTTGTTCAAAGAACTTGTCGGCGTTGACTCTGCCGACGGCAAAGTGCTGTGGACGGTCCCCTTCCCCGGCAACGTCGCGGTGATTCCCACGCCGATTGTCTCGGGAGATAAGGTCTACGCGACGGCGGGTTACGGTGCGGGCTGTGTGATGCTGAAACTCGATGGCGATAAGGCGGAAGTCGTTTACGAAAACAAGAATATGACCAACCATCATGGCGGCGTGATTTTGCTCGACGGACATATTTATGGCTACTCGGACGGCAAAGGCTGGGTTTGCCAGAATTTGGAATCTGGCGACATGGCGTGGCGCGAACGCGAAGCCCTTGGCAAGGGAGCGATTGGCTACGCCGATGGGCGATTCTATTGCCTCGAAGAAGATACGGGCGAAGTCGTACTAATCGCCGCGAGCGATAAAGGCTGGGAAGAGCACGGCCGATTCACGCTTGAGCCGCAAAGCAAGATACGCAAAGAACAGGGCAAGATTTGGACCCATCCCGTGATCGCCGATGGCAAGCTGTATTTGCGCGATCAGGATTTGGTGTATTGCTTTGATGTCAAAGCGCAGTGAGCTTTCGGACTGAGGTTGCACAACCGTTACAATCCTTCGTGGGCCGTTGTCGTATAAGTTGGCTGTCGAAGATTCCTAGGATCGTCTCCACCGACGACTAGGGAAATCACTTCGGCATGATGACTTCAGGAATCTCTTTTGCCGGCCCACAAAGCCAGTTCGTGCGGAACTTCGGCCGCAACAATGAGCGCGTGGCCGTTGCGGTCGAGCAATTGAGCACGGGCAAGCGAATCAATCGCCCTTCTGACGATCCGACGGGCTTCGTCGCGGCGGAAGCAATCCGCGGCGAATTGATCGACCTGCGGAGCGAACAAAAAGCAGCCACGTATCGGCGAGTTAACTTCTCGCGGCAGCAAGCGCGCGATACCTATAGTCGCCCCGTGGCAAAACAAACGCAGCCGGCAAACGTCGAACAGCCGATCAATGTCGATCCCAGTGAAGATCTGCTGGACACTTCCGAACAAGCAATTCCAGCGGACTCCAGTGGGCGAATCGATCAAATCTTCGATCATTTTCGCGAAGATAAGATCATCGTTCTCACCGAGGCGTTGAGCCAAATCGAGGACACCGACTTTGCCGTCGCCACGGCCGAGCTTGTCCAAGGCCAGATTCTCAGTCGCGCATCGATGGCTGCCTTGGCTTATGCGAATCAACAAGCGACCGATCAGATGACAATCTTGATGAGTGAGTTGGACGCAACCGTCGGATAGCGGCTGAATCACGCTGCTAGGGTTGCTGATTCACCGCTAAGGCGCAGCCTTTTTGGGCTTCGGTGTGAGCACAACTCGCACGGGTGTTCCCAGCCGTGGAATCTTCTCGGTGTTGGCTTCGAACATCAGGCCATCGTTCACTTGGCTGCTCTCGACGGGAATATCGAGCATCGCGGTTGAAAAGTTCGAGACGCAAATCAGATCGCCCGACTCGGCTTTGTAGTATTCCTTGCCGGTCTCTTCGTCTTGCCAAAAACCGCTGCCGGCAAAAACCCACGGATAGGTCATCGGTTTCTCGGTGCGAATGTCTTTCACCCAATCCTGGGCTTTCGTGCTGTGCCACTTGCCTTCCTTATCGGGCCAGCGAATCTCAATTTCAATTTCCGAGCCCGCGGGCGCGCGAAACTTGGGACGAAAGCTCGCCGTGTGCCCAACTTCCGCCCCCACGGCCAACAACGCCGCATGCAACGTTTTTGCGCGGCTAAAAACGGCCACAACCGATTCATGTTCTTTCGTGCCGACGGGGCAGGCCAACATTTCGAGCATTCCTTCGCGGAGCGAAACATAGCCATCCACGTAGACCTGCTTGTTTTTCATATCCACCCAAACCACGTCTGGCTTGGGAAGCGCCTTGGCCCCCTCGGGCGCGGGTATCTTGGGAGGCCGGGTTTCGCCCGTCTTGGGATCAAAATACATGTACAACGCTTCTTGATCGCTCACGTTGTCGCCCGGCTCACGTGGCGTTTCGGCTACCGCGGCTTCCGCCTGTGGCTCGGCGGTTGGTTGCGTTTCCGCTTTTTCTTCAGCTGAAGAAACGCTCGCTGCAAGCGAAAGCAGTGCCATGATTGCCAGCAAACCCCAGGCGAGTGAATTCTTGTTCATGGCCAACCTTCGCCTATTCCGGATTTCGTGCAGATTTTAGAACTTCAGGTGCCGTGAATTATAGCGTCTTAACATTCGCCTGTCCCCGAAACTTCCCGAATAAAAATCCGTCTTCACCCCGTGAAGTTACGCTTCCCACACCTTAAAATGGCACCGCCGCTTAACCGTGCAATGACGCCACGAAACCCGTTTGAATCCGCTCAGCAAAATCTATGTCCGCTACGATTGACACCAACCTTGAAACGTCAACATCCCTCAACGGCCACGCCACGGCCAAATCTTCGTCGCGACTTTCCGCGCAAATGGGCCGCGCGAATTTCTGGCGCGAAGGTGCCCCCAAGAAAGTGAACGGTAAAGACGGCTGGCAAGTTTGGTCTAATCACTTGGCCAAGCGTAAGGCGCCGCAGTCGCTTGATCGACTTTGCAAGGCAAAAGGGACCGCGTTGATTTGGGGGCTGAATCCCGCGCAACTCCCCACGGCCACTTTTGAGTTGTTGCAGCTGGTCGCGCAAATACAACGCAAGACGCCTCCCAAGCCGATCGTGCTTACCGACGCGCTCACACAATGGCTCTCCGGGACTCAGTCGCAACCACAGAGCTTGGAGTATGCACTTGAGTGTTTAGCAGTCGCTCACTTGCTTCCCTTTGCTGCTGCGCACATTGAAGGCGAACTGTGGTGGTCGGCGCTCGATACCTTGGCCGACACGGTCGAGCAATCACACAATTGGCATATCGATGCCGAAGTGCCTGCCCAGCAAGGATTGGCTCATCAACTGTTGGTTGGTGAATTGCCTTTGACGCTCGCTTATTTGTTTCCCGAAATTCGTCTGCTGTACAAACTTCGCACGGTCGGTTGGGATACGCTTGCCGAAGGGCTTGTCGAATTTCTTAACGGAGCAGGTTTGCCCCATGCGAGTTTTCTGCCCGTGTTCCGCGGATTACTCGCTTGTTGGACGCGCTGCTGTGCGTTGACCGACGGGTCGAAGAAGAATATCTGGAGCGCTAAAGCCGAAGCTCAATATCAAATGGCGGTTACGCGATCGCTTTGCTTATCATCGGCCACGGGGGCTGCCCTGCTCTGCGGCGATGACGTGCCGAATTGGACACCCGATTTTCTGGCCTGTATGCTGCACGTCGGTGGAGATTCATCTGATCGCAGCGCCGCGCGGGACTTGTTCGACAAGAAATTCACCAAGCAACTCTCAGGAAAATCAAGCAAGCACGTCCCCGAGTTTTCCGAATCATGCGAATGGGCGGGGCTGGCTATGCTGCGGACCGAATTCGGTCGCGATAAAGCCATCCTTGCGGTCGACTATTCAACCCCGCAGATGAAGCTGGATTTCTGGTGCGGTACGCAGCAATTGCTCACCGGCATTTGGATCGCCGAACCCATTGCAGAAGGGAAAAAACTCAGTCCTATCGGCCAGTGGGAAGAAACTTGTTGGTTCAGTGATTCCGACATCGACTACATCGAATTGTCGATTGAATACGAGAACGACTGCCGGATCGAACGCCAGATCGCCTTGGCCCGCAAAGACAAGTTCTTGCTGCTTGTGGATAATGTCATGGATTCGCCTGGAGAATCGACTTCGCATCGTATCGTCTTCCCGTTGGGCGCCGGTATCGGGTTTGTTCCCGAAGCCGAAACCCGGGAAGGCTTGTTGATGGCCGACAAACCCATGGCACGTGTGCTGCCGATCGCTCTGCCCGAATGGCGGGTTGATCCCCGTATTGGGGAGCTCACCTCGATCGACGGCCAATTGCAGCTTGTCGAAGATCGCCCCGGCAAGAATCTTTCCTGCCCGCTGTTCTTCGATTTCAATCCCAAGCGATTCAATCAAGCCAGCACTTGGCGGCAACTCACCGTGGCCCAAGCGCTGGAAATTCAACCCCCCGACGTTGCCGCCGGATATCGAATTCAATGCGGCAAGGATCAGTGGCTGGTCTATCGCTCGCAGGCCGCCCCCGCTAACCGCACCGTGCTGGGCTACAACTTGTCGATTGAAGGTGTCATCGGCCGATTCCGCAGCCCCTCGGGCGAAGTGGAAGAACTTTTGCAGGTTGAAGGATAGTAGGTTTGGTAATTTGCCCGCAATTCGGCCAAGGTATAATAGAATGGAACATCTGACCTGACTTAAGGCCACGAAAATGACAAGTATCAACCTCGATCAAGCCCACGCCCATTTACCCGAGATTATTTCGGGACTGAATCCCGGTGAAGAGTTGATGATTGTCGCAGCTGGGAAACCGCTCGCCACGATAACCAAGGCACCGCAAAAACAATGGCCATGTGCGGCAGGCACTGCAAAAAACACCAGTCATTGGATGGCCGCTGACTTCAACGCGCCCTTGAAGCTTTAAATGGCATTTGATGCTTACAAGGCAACGCGACTGTGGTGAATTCAGTAATCGCCGATAACCTCGCTCGCGTTCAAGAACGCATCGCTCATGCCGCGACATCGGCGGGACGTTCGCCCGACGACGTGCAACTCGTGGGCGTGAGCAAATATGTCGGCATCGAAGAAACGGCCACGTTGCTAACCGCGGGTTGCTCGATCTTGGGTGAGAGCCGTCCCCAGCAGCTTTGGGACAAAGCCGAAGCGCCCGCACTCGCCAACGCGAAATGGCACCTCATCGGCCATTTGCAACGCAACAAAGTTCGCCGCACGCTGCCTATGGTTGATTTAATTCACAGCGTCGATAGCTGGCGGCTGCTCGAGACGATTGAGGCTTGTGCCGCGGAATTTAACAAGCCGGCTCGCGTGCTGCTGGAAGTCAACTGCTCTGGAGATGCCGGCAAGCACGGGCTCACCGGTGACGATTTACGGCGGATCTTACCAAATTTGCCGCAGCTTAAGCATGTTGCCGTCTGTGGCTTGATGACGATGGCAGCACTTGAAGGGGGCGAATCTGTGGCCGCCCAGAACTTCGCCGCCTTGAGACAACTCCGCGATGATGTTCAAAGAGAGTGTCCACCGGGCATAGAACTACGCGAACTTTCCATGGGGATGAGTCACGACTTCGAAGCCGCCATCCGCGCAGGGGCCACTCTCGTGCGAGTCGGTTCGTTGCTCTTCGAGGGTCTTCCCTCGTGATTCATTTGGAAGAAACGCCACAGGGGATCATCCTTTCGGTCCGCGCTCAACCGGGAGCGAAACGAAATGCGATCACAGGCGTACATGACGGCGCACTACGCGTCTCGGTCACCGCCGCCCCCGACAAAGGCAAGGCCAACGAAGCGATTATCGGTGTGCTGGCTAACACATTCCAAATAGCAAAGTCCGCCGTGCAACTCCAAAGCGGGCCCACTTCGCGGCAAAAGAAGTTCCTGCTGCATGGGCTGAACTTGGATCAAGTGAAAGCCCTGGTTGCGCCCATCGGCTGAGCAGTTCGTTGAACAGCCTTAAAAGCCATGTGGTTTCACGAAATTTGCCGAAAATTCGGCTGAAAGCGCTTACACGGATAGTATGTCCTGTCTATTAATGGAAAGAAGAGGGAGTACCTTGCCCCACTGGAGGCACTTTTCAGGGCATTCGTCGCCGGGCACGGTTCTCATTAGTTTGGGACACTTTTTTTAGGCTTCGATCTCGAAGTTGCTAAGGCCATCTCGTCCGAGATGAGTGCTTCGTTTGTCTAATTGTGTAGTAATCCGAGGTGAGAGTGCTCGTACGCACACACCATGGTTGTAAGCCTTTTCATTTAACTACTTTTGCTAGGGACGACTCATGAAAAAGAAGATTATGTTGGCTTTGGCCCTCGCCTGTGGCGTGGCCCTCACCACCGCAGCTCAAGCTGCCACTCTGTTTTTTGACTTTGGCGACAGCTCACAGCCAGTGCCAAGCTCATTCAACTACAACTCGATGCCGGTCAATCCACCGAGCGCCGTCTTGTCCATCTTCAACGCAATTGATTCAACCGGCGCGGGCACGGGAGTTGGTGTCAATCTTTCCGGATTTTTCACCGGCTCCAATGTCAATGGGACAACGACCCCCACGGGTGCTGCAGCCGCTTTCCACCCTCAAGCCACGCGTGACAATGCTTTTGGCCATTCTCTGGCTTTCGGAGCGAATCCTTTAACTCCAGAAGGCAAAATCGCGCTGAGTGGTTTAGACACTTCAGGCAACACCAATTATACCTTCACCTTTTTTGGTTCACGCACCGGCGTCGGTGACAACCGCGAAACCGTCTACACCGTACAAGGTGGCACGTCCGGCGCCAGCAGCTTGAACACCGCCAACAACACCAGCAATGTTGCCCTTGTTTCGGGCATTCTTCCTGATGCCAACGGCGAAATTGATATCCTTATTACTCCAGGCCCAAACAACACGAGCGCGAGCAGATTCTGGTACATCGCTGCGATGAGCATTGAAGTTACCACCACTCCGGTTCCTGAACCCGCCACTGTTGGTTTGCTGGCTTTCTCGGGATTGGCTTTTGTCTTTAAGCGCCGCACGAAATAGTCCTCCCACTATTTGGCGTTTTGATTGCCTCCTGCCCGTGCCTCGCCCCTCCCGCGAGGCACGGCAGGCACTCTATTCACTTTTATCATCAGAGCTGAGGTTCTTCCTGCCATGTTTCAAGCAATCAAGAAAACTGCGCTGACCGTGATTTTGTCGGTCTTGGCCACGAATGTTGCATTCGGCCAAGCGAAAGACATCCTCTGGTTCGGCAATAGCTTCACCAACGCAACCTGCTGCGGCGGATCGCGTAGTGTTCCTGAAACTTTCCGTCTCATCGCAATTGCCGCCGGCGAAACAGCGCCCCGCAACCGCAATGCGTCATTCGATGGTCGAAGCCTCCAGTGGCACATCGATAACAACTCCTCGGTGATCACCACCGGTATCCCAGGAACCGAAAAGTGGGAACACGTCGTACTCCAAGATTTCTCCACAATGCCCACGCGCCTCGGCAGCACAGCCCAACACATTTCGAGTTCTGTGGATCTGTACCAACTGGTGGCTCTTCATAGCCCGAATGTTGTTCCCGTGATGTACGAAACCTGGGCCCGCGGTTTTGGCCATTCCTACTACGCCGGTGGTGCCGCGGCGACCTATCCAGGTGGTCCATCCGAAATGCAAGCCGAAATTCGCAGCGGCTATCAGCAGTCAACCGCCGCAATTAATGCTGCTGTTGCTACAGACATCGGCAAATACGCCCCCGTTGGCGACGTGTGGGAATCGACCAACTTCGCAGCCAACATGTATGCCAACGATATCTACCACGCCAATGATCGTGGTACCTTGCTGAATGCGTTGGTCCTGTACGCCACGATTTACGAAGATTACACCGTCAGCGATATCAATCTCAGCACGGTGTTGACCAACTTCAACCCGGATTTGACCCCTGCCGATGGCATTGCGATTGCCGGTGCTGTAGACGCATACTTCGCGTCGCTGGTTGTCCCCGAACCAAGTTCAGCCGCATTGTTGCTGTTGGGTTCGGTCGGGTTCTTGCGTCGTCGTCGCTAAGATTTCTTGAGTACTGAAGAACCTAGGAACCCGGTGTGGTATTTAATCACGCCGGGTTTTTCTATGCGCTATCGTTTCAACAATTTCTCAAACTTCTTCCATGGCAGGGTGTTGGCCACATCGGCGGCGGTCAGCCCGCCCCGCCGAGCTTGGAGCACGCCGTACCGCATCACATTGAGCCCCTCTTCGCTGTGGGCGTCGGTGTTGATCACAATCGGAATGCCATGCCGCTTGGCCGCCGCGCAATGGATGTCGTTCAAATCCAGCCGCGCGGGATTCGCATTGAGTTCCAGCGGCTTCTTGTGTTTCGCCGCCGCAGCGAACACCTTGTCGATATCCACGGCGTAAGCTTCCCGCTTGTTGATCAACCGCCCCGTGGGATGAGCGATGATATCCACATGCGGATTCTCGATGGCCCCCAGAATCCGCTCGGTGATTTTTTCGATTGGCTGATTTTGGCCGTAATGAACGCTGGCAATCACCCAATCCCCTTGAGCAAGCACGTCGTCAGGCAGATCCATCCCCCCGTTTTCCAGTATGTCGCATTCGATTCCCTTAAGAATCTGTATGCCAGCGAACTGCTTGCGAATGCGATCGATTTCCGCCCACTGCGCGAGCACCCGCTCGGCGTTGAGCCCGTTGGCCATGCTCACTCGCTTGGAATGGTCGGTGATTGCGATGTATTCCAGTCCGCGTTCCTGAGCCGCCGCGATCATCTCTTCCAACGAGGCGTGGCCATCGGTCGCATTGGTGTGCATGTGCAAATCGCCGCGGATATCCGAGAGTTCCACGAGCTTGGGGAGCTTTCCCTTCTTAGCCCATTCAAATTCCTCGCGGTCTTCACGCATCTCTGGTGGAAAATCGGGCAACCCTAGCGTGTCGTAAATCTCCTTTTCCTTTTTCCCCGCAAGGTAAGTTTCGCTGCCGTCCTCTTCGACTCGAAAGATGCCCCATTCGCTGATTTTGAGTTGCTGCTTCTTCGCGAGTCCACGTAGCTTGACGTTATGAGCCTTCGAGCCCGTGAAGTATTGCAAGGCGGCCCCGAACGATTCTTTGGGCACAACGCGAAGGTCCATTTGCATGCCGGTTCCCAGACGCACCGACATCTTGGTCTCCCCTCGGGCAATCGTTTCTGCGATGCCTGGAAACTTGCCAAAGTGTTCCATCACCGCATCACTATCTTTGGCTTCCACCAGAAAATCGAGATCGCCAATCGTTTCACACCGCCGCCGATAGCTGCCGGCCGCTTCGATTTGTTTAATCCCTTTGTGTGTGCGCATGTGTTCGAGCACTTCCGCAACGATCGCATCCGCCAGGGCCCACTTTGTCCGCTGATCACCGGCCTCGGCAATCGACAGGCCCTTGAGAATCGTTTCCTCGGTTTTCGCGCCAAAGCCTTTGAGATTGCGAACCCGTTGCTCCTGGCAGGCGACCCGCAATTGATCGAGCGTTTCGATACCCAATTCCTTGAACAGCACAGCCGCTTTTTTGGGTCCCATCCCCGGCACACGCAAGATCGCCAATACCGTGGCCGGCACCTGGGCCTGCAACTCTTCCAGATACTTCAAGCGGCCAGTGGTCACCAACTCGGTGATCTTGTCGGCCAGATCCTTGCCAATTCCGGGCAAGTCAGTCAGTTTGCGCGATGGGTCGGCGACAATCGCATTCACCGGTTCCGACAGGTCCCCCATCCCGCGTGAGGCGTTGCGGTAGGCCCGTACGCGAAACGGATTGGCATCCTGAAATTCTAAAATATCGGCGATTGTATCGAACGCAGCGGCAATATCTTTGTTTGTCATAACTGCCATTCTAGAACTCGGCAAAACGTCCTCCTAGCCGTATCCGCTGCGTGCGAAAATGCCTAGTTTCCCAGGCATTTCCCACCCGTCGCAAGCCTCATCCGCGTGAACTATACTTAAGGATTACCAACTTCCTAACAGAGCATGCCGAGTACTTTTGACTCGGCCTACAATACTTCGCAGCCCGGAGCCCCCATGTCCGAAACCGCACCTTGGATCACCTACCGCCCTGAACTCAAAGTGCTCGATTGCACGATCCGCGACGGCGGGCTCATCAACAAGCATCAATTCTCCGACGAAACCGTCCGCGCGGTTTACGACACGTGCATCGAGGCCGGCATCGACTATATGGAAGTCGGCTACAAAAACTCACACAAGGCGTTCCCCAAGAGCGATTTCGGAGCGTGGCGGCATTGCGACGAAGCGGATCTCAATCGTCTCTTCGGTGGACACGATCCCGAACGCACGGGCTTGAAACTCTGCGCAATGGCCGACGCCGGCAAGAGCGACTACAAGGAACAGATCGTCCCCCGCAGCGACAGCGTGCTGTCGATGATCCGCGTGGCCTTCTATGCTCATCAAGTTTCCGAAGCCGTGCAGATGATCGAATACTGCCACAACCATGGCTACGAAACGTGTGCCAACTTGATGGCCGTCTCCAATGTGGAAGACGTCGAAATCGACACGGTGCTGGCCGCGATTCGCAACACGCCCGCTCAAGTGATGGTGATCGTCGATAGCTTCGGCCACTTATATCGCGAACAGATCGATCGTCTCTACAAAAAATACGCCGCTGCCCTCGAAGGAACCGGCAAGGAAATTGGCATTCACGCCCACAACAATCAGCAGCTGGCATTCGCCAACACAATCGAGGCGATCATCCTGGGCTCAAACCGCGTGGACGCCACGATGTTCGGCCTGGGCCGCGGTGCTGGCAACTGCCACATGGAATTGCTCCTGGGCTTCCTGCGCAATCCCAAATTCAAGATGCGCCCCGTGATCAAACTCATCCAAGAGCAAATCCTGCCGCTCAAGCAAAAGATCGATTGGGGCCCCAGCATTCCTTACAATCTAGGTGGCCAGATGAATCTCCATCCCCGCGATGCGATGGAATTCCGCGAAGGCAAAGATCCCGACAATTACATCGCGTTCTACGATCAGTTGATGCAGGACTATTGATTCCTCATCACATCTCGAAAAAATTTAGCTGACACGAGCAGCATTGGCTAGCTCCATGCGCTGAGTTCTTGAGATGCACAGCTATTGTTGTTAATTAGTCGACACCCACACAACCGTTCCAATCGGAACTCTCTCGGCGACTGCTGGTCATTTGGCGACCTATCTTTGAGCAGCAGTTTTCTCGGGCAAGCCTGTAACATATTTCGACCCTTTAAGTCGCTCGCGACTTAGCTGAACTCGTCGCCATGCTCTCCAGTTTCTCATCACCTATTTGCAGGCAACTGCCACCGGGCCCGAAAAATGGTCCATTCGGCATTCGCCATATCTATCGCTGTAACACGCAACCGCTTGAGTTCTACGCTCGGCTGGCGAGCTACGGCGATCTGGCGACCTTTCGCATGTTCGGCGTGCGCGCGTATTTCCTGAATTCCCCCGAATTGATCCATACCGTGCTGCGCGACACGGAAACCCGCTTTCGTAAACTGCCGCGTTCTTTGAATATGCTCTCGAGGGGCCTTGGAAAAGGTTTACTCTCGACCCAAGGTGCCGATTGGGCTGCCAATCGACGCATTGCACAAGGTGCCTTTACTTCGCGAGCGACCGCTGGAATTATCGATGCCGTTGCTCCTTATGTCGAAAAGTCGTTGAATCGATGGCCACATAAACAAACTTTTGAACTGTTTGCTGAATTGGACCGCCTTACGATTGGGGTAGCGGCACGGGGACTGCTCGGGGTGACGCTTGAGCAACATGCCATGCGAATTGGCCAGGCGGCGCGCATGCTCTCGGAAAGCTGGGCCTACTCTGTCAGACAGATTTTACCCATGCCAGCCTGGGTCCCATTTTCTCGTCAGCGTCATGAAGCACGTGCAGTGAAATTCCTACGCTCGACAGTCTCTCAGATCATTGCCCATCATGAAGACCTTGCGGGCGATAAACGCAATCTGATTTCGCGCTTGATCGCTGCCTACACAGTAAATGGATCTGATAGACGTGACAGTCGTGAGCTCCTGATCGATCAATTGCTGACGATTCTGATTGCCGCCTATCATGCCAGTACGGTCACATTGTGCTGGACGCTGTATTTGCTTGCCAATCACCCTGAAATCGCCGAAAAAGTTGCTGATGAAGTGAATGCAGTCCTAGGCGATCGCCTGCCGACATCTGCGGAACTTGCCAGACTCGACTTTACTGAAACCGTACTGCTCGAGTCGATGCGAATTTACCCCTCCGCATGGGAAATGTTCCCCCGGCAAGCCGTCGAGAACACAAAGTTAGGAGAATGGGCCATACCACGCGGGGCGTGGATATTTATGAGTCCTTTCATCACCCATCGCGACGAGCGTTTCTTCGAGAATCCGCTCATGTTTGATCCCGACCGCTGGTCGCCCGAGCGGATCAATTCCATTGATCCTCGTGCGTATTTCCCTTTCGGCGGTGGACGTCATATCTGCATTGGTCGTGACATGGCCATGAACCAGAATAAGCTTATGCTTGCGATGATCGTGAGACGGTTCCATTGTCATTTTAAATCGAACGACCATGTCCCAGCACCACTCCCACCGATGGCCCTCGTTCCCCGGGATCCGATGTGGGTCACTCTTGAGCCACGCTACGCCAACACCTTGGTGACCGTGTAAAGAGTGCTACCAACGGAATAAAAACAGCGCGAGCCCCAGCACCGCCAAACTTGTGGTTGCGGGTTCGGGAATGAGCGCCGCCACGAAATCTGCGTTTGGCTCGCCATACTGTTCATGCCATACCACGAGGTCCAACTCGTTGACCACTCCGTCGAAGTTGGCATCACCGGTCGAATTGTCGCTCTGGCCATTCATCCCAAAACCGCGCTGCCAAACAAGAAAATCCCGGCCATCAATATCTCCATCGCCATCAAAGTCGGCCGACGGGTCCATTGGTTCTGCAATGATGGGGTTCCAACCGTCTGTCCCGGCCAGCCAATTTTCTTTGGAATAGAGTGCGACTTGCTCGGCCGTGAGTTGATGCGACCAAGCAGCACGGCCCGACACATTGATGGGATTGCCAGCCAAATCCATGCTGTTGTATTCGGCGAAGTACGACGTCAGATGATTGTTGCCTGACCACGTTTGCCACCCAAGCGAATTGATCAGCGGCCCCATCTTGGTGTCGATAAATATCGACCGCGAATATGCCTGCCAAGGTCGACCCAAATAGACGCTGCCGTTGGGGGCCGTGCCGGTGATCGTCGAATTCTTAAATACATAGCCATTGGTTTCGGCGGCTGATTCGCGACCTTGGGCGGTCACGTAACCACCGACCTTCGCGAATAGCATGGAGTTCTCGAAAAAGGCCGTTCCCTTGCCGTAAATAAAATCGACGCTCCCTTCGACGTAGGAATCGTAAAAGTAGTGTCGCCCGGATTCACTGCGGAGCGTATCCTGCCAACCGAGAAAGCGGCAATTGTTGAAGATCGCGCGGTCGCCGCGTACGTAAATGGCCAATGCCTGCCCCGCATTCTGGCCGGCGGTGTTCTCGAATGTCAGATTCTCGGCGATGAAATCCTTACCGCGAATCACGGTGCTCGCATGAACTGTTGATTCGTTGGGTAGCGTGCTGGCGGTCTCATAGAATGTCAACTTCGTATCGGCCGCGGTCGCCCCTTTGCCGCGGAGTGTGATGAAGGGTTTGTTATCCGGAACAATTACTCGCTGCTGATATTCCCCCGGCGTGATCTCGATGACATGCCGCACCGTGTTGTTCGCCGGCACGGCATCGACCGCGGCTTGCACCGTGGCATATTGACCGCTAGGACCAACGGTGAACGTCACATCTCCGCGCGCCATGTTCACCATGACGCACAAAAATAGAGCCGTCGCAAAAGAGTAGCCTCTAAGCATCGTTTACCTATCCTTTAGCTGCTCCACCGCATCGACAAATCCCACCGATCAACAGTCCCATTACCAGCATCAAAGAACTTGGTTCGGGCACAGCCGTTGAAGCAGCAAGTTGCCCAGCGTTGTAACCATTCTGCCACTGCTCCAGCTCGGTCGGGCTGTGTGGATCGCTTGTCTCGCCCCGTTGCCACATGAGAAAATCGCGGCCATCAACATCCCCGTCGCCGTCGAAATCGCCGTCTTGAGCGACTGCAGCGACGACTGATAACGCCCCACTAACAAGCAATTCCGATGAATCCCAAGCCAAGCCGCTCGTTAGCTCGGGCAGATTGAGTTCGAATTCGCCTGTTGCGAGGCTGAAACTGAAAATCTCAAAAACGTCACCTTCAAGGGGCGAATAATCATTGAGCAGCACATTCAGCGACCCACCCGCCGCGAGCGTGCCATCCACCCAGACGGCGTCGTACTCGTTTGCTGCATTCCCAGCGATCTCGATTTCAATTGCGCCGCTGTTCATCGTGAGGTCGCCCATCACGTGAGTCACGCCAGGACTGTTCCCCGGCGCGATCGTGCCGCCGTTGTTCACGAGCGTGAAGCCTACCGTCTCGGCACTGAGCACGCCGCCCGTGAAATTAAAAGTTCCGCCCGAGCCTTTCAACAGCGTCTTCGTCGTGAGCTTGCCCCCCGAGAGATTAAGTTCGGCCGTCGCCGTCGGGTTATCGCCGATCGCCACAATTCCATCACTCATTCCGTAAACGGCATCTTCGACATGGAGCCAACCATTGGTGATATTGAGCGTTGCGTTGTCACCGGAGTTCATCGCCAAAATGACATTGCCCGCGTGTTGCCCGACGGCGTCGACCACGACAGTGCCGTTGTTGATCACGGCCGAATCAAACTTTGACGGCTGCCAATACGACGTCGGCGTGACCATCCCCTGCCCCGCGATGTTGACTTGCTGGCCTTTGACTTCCCAGTTTTGAATGTTAGCAAAACGCCCGTTGGCCAGATCATTTTTGAACTCAATGGGTGTCGCGGCGGGCCACGCCGATATCTCGTTGAGATATTCTTCTAGGTCGCTGTAGCCGTCGTTATCGAAGTCGGCATTGTTGTTCGCCACATTGGCATCCAGCCCGTGATGCTGTTCCCAATGGTCAGGCATGCCGTCTTGATCGGTATCCCAATTCGCAGCGCGGGTAAAAGGAGCAACACCACCGCTGGCGACTTGCGACAAAACCGTCGACCATTCCGTGGCCTGAACTCCTGTCGTAAGGTCGTTGATTACGCTGCCCGTCCCCGTGCGCACGCTCTGCACGATCCGTTCATCGATTGGATTGCGGTTGGTCCAGTTCGCCCCGCCATAGTCAAGCACGCGCTGAAGTGCCACGTCGGCCGTTTCTAAAACCGATGTTCCAGCAACTGGAAAAGCTTCGTTCACAAACACCTGTGTGCCGGCAAAAGCCGTGGGGCTCCCCGACGTTCTGTTGAACACCGTGCCATCAAAGGTGCCGTCTTTATCGAGATCGCGTTTGTTCCCGCCATTCTCGTAGATCTTCGTCGTGCCCGTGGGGGTGGCGTCGTCTCCCCCTGTGAAGATCGTCTGCCCGTTGTTATTCCCTTTGATGTAGTAATTGTTCAAAAAGTTCGTGCTGCTGTTTTGATCCGTTCCCGAGTAGCCGGCTCGATTGACCCAGTTATAGAACACATTGTTGGCCATATTCGTGACGGCACCGGTTGCTCCCGTCACGCTTCCCAACCGTGGCATACGCGAGTTGTTGTGCGCATACAAGTTGTGGTGATATGACGCCTGAGCGCCATCGACTTCCGTCGCAATGATCGAACCGTACGAATGTCCGTTATAATTGAGCCCCTCATTGATCAACGAATACTGAATCGTGGAATTAGCCCCCGCGTCGGTCTGCGAAATCCCTTCGTCGGTGAACCAACTCGCCGTCACATGGTCAACCACGGAATTCGTAAGCTGCAAACTAAACGCATCGTAAGTAAAGCTCGTGGGATTCACCGGGTCCTTCCCCGGCCGGACCGTGATGTTCCGCAGCACGACGTTATCGCCGGTAAACTTCGTCGCCACCCCCGCGATCGTGACACCTGGTCCCGGCGCAGTTTGCCCAGCCACGGTGATATTGCTCCTACCAGAACGGAACCACCAGCCCGACCCGCCGCCGTTCTGAAAGATCGTTCCCCCCACGTCGAACACGATCGTGCGCCCAGCGGCAGGCGCATTATTGATCCCATACTTGAAGCTGCCAGGAATGAGGCCGTCCTTATCGAATTCCAGATTCGTGACATGATAGACATCGCCACCACGCCCGCCCGATGCGGTCGCCCCCGGACCCTCAGCCCCAGAAAAGGCAGGGAGCTGACCGTAGCCGAAGGATGGCATCAACCCGCTCAGAGCCACTACGACAAAGAGATAGCGATTCTTCATACCGATGGCACGCCTCGAAACAGAACAGATGCCGCGACCACGCGGAGTTCCGCTCACCGCTTGGCGTTGCGTTAGGACAAAGAGAAGTACGAAAAGCGGCCCAATTGGCCGACTCTCCCAAGCTAATCGCGGGCCGGTTTTCGCTCAATCGGGCGTTGTTGCAATTTAGGGAGAGAAATACGCAAGATGACTGAATTCCTCCACAATCGTGCATGCCTTCGATATAAAAGCCAGACGAGTCAAAAGGCGTTTGCTGAAGTTCGATCCGGGTCGAAGGATCTGCTTCGGCGTCGGTATCTACCAGGCACTCTAGGGCAAGTTTTATCTAATCCGAAAAGGGATGGACTTTGGGACCCACTATTCTCCCGGCAAAGGCCATCAATTAGAATCCTCGTGGTGTCTTTTCTTTGAGATGCGAGGAACCCGACTGCATGAAGTTTTGCCGCCAGATTCTGTTGGCGATCTTTTGCCTGCTTTGCTCAAGCGTGGCACTGGGGCAGAGTGCGCCTTTTGTTCCTGATGACCCGTATTTCTTTTCATCACCGTCAGAGAGTTTCAACGGACAATGGTACTTAGATAAACAGCTCACCGGCGCTGCAATTGACATGAATGTCCAAGGCGCTTGGGAGCAAGGACTTACCGGCGAGGGGATCGTTGTGGGCGTGCTTGAAGGAGCGTTCGAATACACGCACCCGGATCTCGCGGCAAATTATGAGAGTGGTTTCAGTTGGGATTTTGTAGACAACGACTCTGATCCTCGCGACACCACATCACCATTAACGGCGACTGGATTAAGTTCACACGCAACTAGCGTTGCGGGAATTCTCGGCGCTCGCGGTGGAAATGGGATCGGGGTAACAGGCGTCGCTCCCCGGCTGGCAATGGCCTCACTTCGCTTCCATGAGGGAGCCGGCGTACCTAACAACAACACCACCTTGGTGAATGCGCTCTCCAATGCGATCGCCTATCGAGGGGGCGAAATCGACGTCAAGAACCTCAGCTTTGCCGAATCGAGCGGTCGATATGCCGCGTTAATGTATCCGGCTGTGAGAAATATGGAGCAGTCTGTCCGGTCTGTTGTTTCCCAAGGAACAATATTCGTGCAAGGGGCCGGCAACGCTCGCGCGGATGCGAACAAACTCTACATTGCACATCTTCCTGAGACCATCGTTGTTGCAGCAGCTGGGTCAAATGGCCGTTTCTCGACGTACAGCAATTACGGCGCAAACATATTTGTCACGGCACCATCGGCGGCATCTTCGGTAGTGACGCCGTTCGATGTCGTAACAACGGATGGCACTGGAGAGAGTGGGTACAACATTTCAGGCGCAGGAGAATCGTCCTATCCAGACAGTTTTCCAGACCTAGATTACTCACAGTATTCGGCGGCACGTCTTCGACCGCACCGATGGTCTCGGGCGCGATCGCTCTCGCAAAGGAGGCTCAACCACGACTCGACGCGCGATTTGCCAAGCACCTTCTTGCTGCGACGAGTCGAGTGATTGACGCGACGGACGCTAGTTCGACCGGCGGATGGATAACAAACGGAGCAGGATATCACTTCAACAATAACTACGGGTTCGGTCTGGTCGATGTTGACGCCCTCACGCGAGCGGCGACTGAGTTCACCGGCGTGACGCCACTTCAGACGCAGACTACGGGATTAATCTCGGTCGGGGCAACTATTCCAGAAAACAACGCAGCTGGAATTTCTAGGAGCGTATCGATTGCCGAAGGAGGTCTCTTGGAGGAAGTGCAGATACGATTGCGAATAAACAAGAATCAGAATTTCTTTTCGTACGTCGAAGACATCAAAGGAGTGCTGACCTCGCCGTCCGGAACGCAGAGCGTCTTTCTGACACCTGCCTTATGCAACTGTTCGCTTGCTAGTCCTGAGAGCGGAACTGTCAACCTGGATTGGACATACACCAGCAACGCCTTCTGGGGAGAGGACCCTTCAGGCGAATGGACAGTGACGCTCATCGACGTCCCTTCACCCAGCGGCGGTAGTCATGACTCGTATGCAATGCCTTGGCACTCCTTCGAGATTATTTCCCGCAGCGGCTCATTGATATCCGCGAGTCCCGGCGACTTCGATGCCGATGGCGACGTCGATGGAAGGGACTTTTTGGTTTGGCAACGCGACTCCGGTCAGACGGCTCGTCTGCGAGCCGATGACAACAACGATGGTCTTGTCGATGCCGCCGATTTGGAAATCTGGCAAGACAACTACGGACAGGGCGGTACGCAGGCTCTCGTGGCTGTTCCCGAACCGACATCGGCGGGGCTAGCTGCCATCGCGATCACTTCATTCCTTGGATTGAATCGTCGCCTCGCTTTGTTTTCTGTTGTAGCGGGGTAGCACCGACACGACATCCGCAAATCGGACCGTAGGCGAAAAGACTCGACCGGGTTCGTGTCGGTGTGCGCAGCACGAGAGGTATTCGACGCGAATCACGTCTTGTCGCAAGCTCTTTATGAAATATCCCTCAGGTTCGGCACAGAAGACGCATATTCATGAGCCGCAACGCGCTAGCGGCGGGTTCTGGAATTGTCTCGAATGTTTACCGTGTTCAGCCGCCGAAGAACCCCACGCTAGCGCGTTTGGGCTCAGGGATTTTACGTGGTTTAATATCTTCACCCCGGCCAAGAATCGTTGTGGCGAGTTGCTTCACAATCGCGATAATGGTGTACGCCCGATAGTAGGCATGATCTTTGAAAATTGAGTCCGTAGACTGATTTTTGGAACGCACTTAGCGCGCGTTTTGTCCAAAAGTCGACTCGATTTGGCACGTGTGATTTTCGCAAGAGCTTGAAATTTCAACACTTGCGACAGGGCCAAGTGACAAAACCCAAGACTTTCGGCGCGAAAGTTGGGACCCCAGCCCAGACGCAAAAACTCAGACGCGAAAATTTGAGCTTTGCATGCTCAGGGGGGCTGCAAACCAAGCAAACCTGGCCAAGCTCGCAAACCTGAGAAGGAGGACCGTGGGACGGTGGTCTTGTAGGCCGCGAACGAGTTGTACGAAGTTCCGGCAAGAAGCGGAACACGCGAAGATGCCGGAACTGCGCGGAGCTTGTTCCGGCCTACACAGAGAAAGACGGTGGACTAGGGACTGAATTTAATATATCCACAGTCTACCGTCCCACCGTCTACAGTCTTATCGTCGACAGTCCTTCAACTGCCTTGGCGTCGCACAAGCAAGCCGCCCAGGCAAACCAAGCCCATGGCCACGGTCGCTGGTTCGGGGACCGTGTGGGGCTGACCGCTCGGCGTGACGGTCACATTAAAACCCTTTTTGTCGATCAGGGCACCAGTGCCCACGCCGACGGTCGCGGCATAAAGATGATTGTCGACGGTCACCAAGACTTTCGTCACATCCACGGGCATCGGCACAAGCAGCGAACCGGCCCACGCGGTCGCGAAGCTGGGACCACTCGCATCGGCGGAATGCAGGAACGAACTATCCGGAGCAAAGTTGTAGAAGTGCGTTGTAGAGGCGGAAACGACACCCACGTGATTGATTTCCAACACTTTGATTTCGGCGAAGGCAAGAACCGAAGTGAACGCATCACCGCCAAAAGGGGCGTTAAGGATCGTCAAGCCTATTTCATCGAAGCTCAAAGCATCGATGAAGGCACCCGGCTTCGCTTCGACCGTGAACGTGAGCTTGCCGTCGGTTTGATTCGCGGGACCACCACTCGTGGAAACCGCGGAAAACCCGGCCGTGGGCGAAAAGATCAGTTGGTCGGCCACGGAAATTGGCTGACCGTAGAGCGGCAAGGTATCGCCCGTGGGCGAGCCTTCGGAAATGTTTGTGAACCAGACCGAATTGCCTGTGACGTTCGAATGGATGATGTCGGCGTGGGTTTGTTGCACGAAGCAAGCAGACAAGGCAGCAATAGCCACCAACAACGAACGACAAGCTACGGTTCTCTTCATAAGTCCACCCATATTCCGGAGATGAGTAATCAGTGTTTTATAAACATGGCGCGCAGCACCAGCACAATCGTGACGTTGGTGCGCAGCATCACGTTATTAGGTCAATTTGGAGGGACGTTCCGTGCGTCTAGATTCCGACGCGATAGCCCCTATTGGCATTGCAGCTGCCCGCTGCAGTCGTTCCGACAAAGCCCTTTCTCGGAAGAGCGCTCATCGTGAGCGTGATTTCCTTGCCTCAGAATTCACTTTAGTTGGCCACGCCGTTACGTCAATTTTTTTGAAGCAACCTACGGAATTTCCTCAAATTAGTACGAATATTGGCCAGCAAAGAACCGCAAATGTCCACCTTTTTTACGGTTTGCCGTCGAAAATCGGGCGATTAGAGTCGCCCGATTCGTTCCTGCTGGTAAATCGGCAGGTGGCGGTAATACACCTCCAACATGTAAGTCGACAGGCAGGTGATAAACAACCGGCCCCCTTCGCTGTTCCAACGGAAGCCGCTGGGGTCCCAACTCCCCCGTTCGCGGCCAGTTTTTACCTGCTTTTGGGGAAGCAGTTCGCGCATCACGTTGTTCCAAGCTTGCCAATGCTTGCCTTCCATGTGGTGACAGACCTGCGTGGCGTAATACCAATAGTAAGCATCGCGGTCGCTACGGTCCCAATCGGGCAAGTTCTCAATCAAATAATTCGCACCAACAACCAAACGGTCGTCATCACGCTGCCAACCCAAGTACTGCCGGCAGAGCAATCCTTCGGCGGTCATGCTTTTGGATGGCGGAGAATTATCTTGATAGGAATAGTAGCTGCCGTATTCGTGACTGACCGAATCAAGGAATTTGTTGATCTCTTGCAAGGTTTTTTCCGGGACTTTCAGTTCACCCATCCGCGCGCTTTGCATAGCCATCATGAACCAACCCGTGACAGAAAGATCGCTACCCGAACCGGGGAAATACTTCCACCCACCTTCGGGAGCTTGCACGCTCACGCAGTAATCAACGGCCAGCTGAGCCGGCTTACGATAGCGCTCGTCACGGGTCATGCCGTAAAGCTCGCAAATGGCGATCGTACAGAGGGCTTGCGTATAAAGCTGCGCGGTCCCCTGCCCCGACTGAAAGAAATTCCCCGTGTCGGATTGTTGTTTCAAAAGCGCTTTCCAACCCCGGGTGACGGTTTCGGTGAACGGACCATCGGGATCGCTCTGCGGAGTATAGCCCGCTCCTTGAAAGGCCAGCAGCGCCATCGCCGTGGCGGCTTCGACGTTTTCGTTCACGGACCCGTTTTTATAGGGTCCTTGCAAACTCCACAGTCCTTGCCGGCCCTGATTTCGCGCGAGCCAATTCAGGGCTTCTCGCACCGCGTTTTGGGTTCCTCCCGTTCCGCCATACGCGCCCAACAGCGCCTCCTGCATCCCCGACTTGCGACCGGAAAGTGCCAAGCGAATTGGCTCGACTTCACCCGTCAACGAGTCGATTGGAATAAGTGGATCAGTGACTGTCAGAGCTTCAGTGGCAAGCTCCTCAACTTCCAGAGGGGCTTCCGCCTCAAGCAAGGCATTCATTTCACCCTCAGGCACACCAATCGGCATGTCCAATTCACCATCGATCGGGATCTCCGAGTCAACCGTGTCGAATTGCAGCGAGAATCCTTGCCGCAGGTTCGGCTGGATGACAATCAGTCCCAGTATGATGACCACCAGCATGTGAAACACCGCGCTCACCAACCACGGCGGCGAATCTTCCAGAAGTTCGCCAAGCGTGGGCAACCCCGGCAGTGAATCGTCATCTTGGGAATCCGATTGAGATGCGGGAGGTGGTGGCGGAGGAGGAGCAGGCGGTTTGTTCACAACGACAATAGGCACAACGGGAGCCGCATCGACCTTCATCAGGTCGTCGCCGACGCCTAAATGCGGCTCCGAACCAGCCATGTCCCACCACTCCGTCCCGTCGCGGCACTTTTCGGACAGACGCCGAAAATTTTCGCTCAATGCAGTCTACGAGTCACTGAAATACTGGACAAGCAAAGACCCGCGTTCCCAAACGAATTACCCACTCAGCGTCCACGATTTTGTCGGGCATAGAAAGAGCCAAACCAGCGACTTTCGAGCACTGCCAAGTGTTGGCCCGGCAATTGTGCGGCTCGTGCCGATTAGCAAAACTGGTCGGCGCGGCTAGTCGCTACCGAGAAATCTTGGGCACGATTGCCGATAGTCTGGGGGTCCGAAACGTTTGGCCGCGTGAATCGGGAAAAGTGCCACTTTCCCATTCGCGATGATCATGCTAGGATAACAAATCTCAATGACGCGGGGTGGAGCAGCCAGGTAGCTCGCGAGGCTCATAACCTCGAGGTCGTCGGTTCGAATCCGGCCCCCGCCACTTTCTTTAAGTCTTGCTGAAACCTCACGTTAGGTTACCTGTCATTGGTTGGCAGTGCGTCTCATTTGCAGCGCATAAGGGGTATGCTATAAGGGATAACACCCGGCACGTACCCTGTTTGGCTTTCTAACGAGCAGGATCGCAAGTGCCACTCAACTTTCGCAGACCGCTCAAGTACTGCTCAGTGCAATGTGAATCAACTCTCACCATTTTCGATGATAAAATGCATTTAACGCAGTGATATTCATACTTTTTCGCAGGTGGCATGCATACACAAAGTTTACTAGTGGGAAATGGTAAGGCCATGAATTTTCTGATCGTCGAAGCGAATTGACTCCATATATAGGATTGGAAATAAGTCTACTTCGTACACTCTTCTCAGACTGCCGAGATGTCTGTGAAAATGATTTGGCTGTCCATTTTTCATGCCCCGGACTATACGAGCTCACCTTCTTCATTGCAGACGTTGTTCTTATCATTTGCTAACCGCGACAATAATCATCAGGCCTACTACCAAGCTGCTTCAAACCACTCGGGATGATCGCGCATGGCTGCATCGTAGAAAATGACTTCGCCGTTAATTCCCGCTGCACGATTGGCCCCGACCATTTCCAAAAATACAGTGCGATCATTGTGCAATTGGGCACCCGTACGAACCAACACACCGGGAAAGATCTTGGAGTGATTGGATTTGCTGACTTGTTTGGTGAGAATTTTCTCAAGCTCAGCCTGATAACTGAGAATATCTTGGCGATATATTTGGGGGCAGACTTCATCGACCCAACCCCGCGCGACCCAGGTGGGCCAATCTTGCAAATAATTTTGCTTGGACCACGGAAAAACGCTGGGAGCTGAAGAAATGGTGCAGGTCGGCGAAACCCGTTTGAGTTCTTGGTGCATGCGCTCCATGAACTGGGTAAGTAAATTGGCCCGCCAATCAATCCAGCCGGCATCGAGTGGGTTGTTGGGGGGGAATCTTCCTTCGTGCTGTTCACGGTAGGTATTCACGGTCCAAGAATCATAGCCTGCCACGTTCGGGCATGCCGGCAAACGGTCATCTCCTTGAACTCCGTCAACTTCATAGTTGACCAGAATCTCTTTCAACAATCCCAAGACGAAGTCCTGAACTTCGGGGTGAAACGCGTTCATCCATTGAAAGTCGTTCATCGTAGCGATTTGGCCATGAAGATCCCGGGCCGCCCACTCGGGCCGGGCTCGCAGAATAGGTCCTCCCGTGGGATCACCGTTGGATGCGGCGAAGCCAAATTCAAACCAAGCGATCACGCGCATTTTTTTCGCGTGGCCCGCGGTCACGAATTCTTTAAGTACGTCGAACCCTTCGTAGCGGGGATCGCAACTCCTATTGAATTCGCGCTGCATTAACGCGCTGGGATAGACCGTGTAGCCGCGATTCCAGACCACGACATACAACGTGTTGACGCCGACGCGATCGGCGAGTTCGACAAACTCGCGTATGCTTGCGGGACTTTGTAATGTCTCGGAACCGACGTTCGCGACCCACACGCCCCGCACGGGTGGCGGTTCCGCGCCGAGAGAATGACTTTCGAGACCCAGCGAAAGAGTGAGGAGAATCAAAACAGATCTGAGCACTCGGTTCATCGCGGGTTCGGAGTTATTTTGGAAACTGAACAGGTGGACCCGTGAGTCGAAACTCAAACGGCTCGTTCTCGCCGGACTTCACCTCTGCGGTGAGTCCGCTCATTTCAAAAGAAGTGTATTGCTGGGGAATCAGCAGTCGGCCGATCGAGCGTTCCCCCACGACGGGTTTGGCCTGCTCACCAGGAGCCTGCGAAGAGTAGCAATTGATGCGCACCTTTTGGGGACCAACGGTAGCTCCATCGCCCGGGCGAAACGAGGCCATCTCGAACGTGCCATCGGATTGTATCTGGCCCGTGGCCGGTTGTCCCCGTTCCGGTTGAAACATGATCGAGCCATAAGGCAAAGGCTGATCGTTGTAATAAACAGTGCCGCGCGCGGGCGCGGTCTCTGGCCCTTCCTTGCAACCTGGCAACAGCAGTAGGGCCAAAAGAAGGAGCAAAGCCTTGCCACGAGAGTTGCTCACGACAATCGGCACGCTAGATTCCGGAAGTGTCGACAACTTCTTCCCCATTACAAGTGGCAAGGGCTTTGTAGGTGACCAAATCGATGTCATCCGAAAGGACATGCACGCTGCCATCGATGTGAGCCGTCTGGATCACACCTGGATGATAACTTCCGAGCGGCAAGTAATTGAAGGGGACAGGAGTGCTCTGTCGAAAACCCTCACCTGCTAGCTAAACAATGCTTTTCGTGTCATCGTAGTGGAAGGCATGTCCCAGACGAGCAAGTCTCCGAAGCGAATTCTGCAGGTCGCCCACACGTTGGGTAAGCAGCGACTGCGAACTTA
>NZ_JBGSQY010000061.1:0-48675 GCF_041737835.1 Bythopirellula sp.
TCCGAAGACCAGTGCTCTATCCAATTGAGCTACGGACGCAAAATGTGGCCTTTAGCATAAGGTCTAGGCGCCTCACCGACAAGCGACTGCTAGAAGGATGGGTAATGTCTTGCGATCAAACCAGCTTGCCCATCAGCCACAGAACGGCCATCACAACCACCATGAACACCACGATCCAGCCGGCGAAGCGGACCGCATGATTGACGATCGGCCGGAATTCCTCGTGATGCGTTGCCGCACAGACCAAGCTCACGCTCACGATCAAAGGCACGGCGTACCACATACTTACCACCGCAAGCAGTGGGTATACCGGAACAGTATTCAAAAATGAAAGCATGCTACGATCTCGCGACTAAGAGCTGCCATCGGATGGCGTCGGCTTGTCACGATCCTGTTTCTTGGGATGTGTTTTAAGAATGAGTGGCCCCGACACCGCATCGCAAATGACTAAAACATTCAGCAACCCCGCGATGACCGTGTAAACGGTTCCAATCTCGAAAAACGGATGGAGTTCAACGGTCCACTTGGCGAGTTCGTTGGGCTGCGTCGACATGTGGCCCGAATCGTCTTTCCAGGGAGTGGGCTCATTCTTGGGGGGAGCCATCAAGCCGTTCCATAGCGGAGGCTTGCCACTTTCAACGCGTTGACGTTGAATTAGCATGGGCGTTGCCGGCAGGCCTACGCCAAGCTGACACAAATACTGCCAGCGATATTGCTGCTCCCAATTCGTAGCCGCATAAACAACCTTGCCGCCACCCAGGTAAAGGCCATAGGCGAACGTGCCCAGGATGCAAATGAAAAACAGCAGGCCCTTGCCCGTGCGGCCTTGATACACGTGACCCAAGCCAGGAATGGCCCACGCCAGCAAACCGGCGAGCCACGGCTGCTTGAGGTCGATCACTACCGCTTCGCCAGGAGCGTCGGAACCGTCGGCATTAGGAATCAGGACTTTGGCCATATAGCATTGGAAAAAAATTCATGTCCGTTGGCCGCAGGCCTACGAAGAGTTGGTCTTAACACGAAATCCACGAATTCGCCATTTTAGAGAACGAGATGGAGTCGTCCCAGGGCAGAATTATCGCGTTGGCTTCGTGTTCTAAGGACAATTCGCCGCAGACGCTTGAATATTGCCTGCCGATGAAATTCATCGCAACGCGGCGATCAGGCCGATCACGGCGAGTACGACAGCCACAATCCCTAGCATTTTCAAGTTGGGGCCACTTTTTTCGACAGTTCCCCCTGCTTGCAAACGCTGGGTCAAGTTGGGAATGCTGACGGTCGAATCACTCGCCGATTCCGAGGCAGGTTGCTTGGCATTATTAAAACTCACCGCGTTTGCTTTGCCTGCGAGCAGGTTTTCCAAGGCTTCGGCGATGATCATCGCATTGGCAGGACGATCCTCGGGCTTCTTTGCCAACATTTGATCGACTAAATCGGCAAGCTCCGTAGGACAATCTTTCACCAACACATCAAGCCGCGCCGGCGCGGTTTCCAGATGTTGATCGAAAATTGTGGCAAAGTCTGGTCCGTCAAAGGGGACATGGCCCGACAACATTTCAAAAGTAATACACCCCAACGCATAGATATCTAACCGGCCATCAATGTTATCTTGTCCCGTGATTTGCTCGGGGGGCATGTATCGCCAAGTGCCAACAGTTTGGCCAGCCACGGTAAGACGCGAGTCGTTCAGGTCGCGCGCGAGGCCAAGGTCTCCGAGTTTAACCAATCCGTCGTCGGAAAGATAAAGATTGGCCGGCTTGAGATCGCGATGCACACACCCACGCTCATGAGCATGAGCCAACGCGCGGCAAACCTGTGCCGTCACTTCGGCGGCTTCACGCCAGGGGAGTCGATAGCGAGAGTTGAGGACGTCCTTTAACGTGCCGCACTCGACGAGTTCCATGGCACAGTAGATACTGCCTTCGTGGAGTCCCGCTTCATAAACACGGACGATATTTTGGTTGTCCAGTTTTTTCAATAAGGCCACTTCGCGGACAAATCGCCGCTGGACCTCGGGCTCCATCTCCTTAGTGCCGTGCAAGATCTTGATCGCGACGCGCTGGCCCGTTTCTTGATGATGAGCTTCAAAGACGGCGCCAAATCCGCCGCGGCCCAAACAACGGCCCAATACATAGGGCCCCACTGATTCTTCAGTCGTCGGCATAAACGCAAACCTTGCGCAAGTTCTAGGGAAAGAAAAATGCGAGGCCGCCTGACTCGCGATCGACCCACATTCTAACCATTGTTTCGTTGATTCCCAACAGATTTACCTTGCGAATTGGCAAGGAGTGCTGGAATATGAGGCAAGCCATTTTGGAGGCCCATTCGTGAAAAGTATGCCATTTTGGATTGTGATTTTGCTGTGGCTAAGTCCGGCTGCGCTCGCCGAAAGCCCGTCGGGGGTAACGGGCATAATCGAGCATCACCCCAACTTTCCCGCCAAAAATCTAGCCTCCAGGCACATCGACGTCTGGCTGCCGCCGTCCTATGGCACCGATCCCGACAAGCGGTATCCGGTCGTCTACATGCACGACGGGCAGAATCTTTTCGATCCCAGCAAGTCGTTCATCGGCGTTGACTGGGGCGTCGACGAAGCGATGACCAAGCTGATTGCCGAGAATAAGATTCGCGGAGCGATCGTCGTCGGCATCTGGAACACGATTGATCGGACCAAAGAATACTTGCCGGAACGCGCGTTTCGCGAACTCGCCGAGGAGTCGCTCCGCGATAAAGTCCTCAAAGACCTTGGGCATGGCGACAAGGCTCTCACACTCGATGACTTGCGTGCTGACCATTATCTCCAGTTTCTTGTCGATGAACTCAAGCCGTTTATCGACAAGACCTATCGCACGCAACCCGAATGCGCAAACACCTTCACCATGGGTTCCTCAGCAGGCGCATTCATTTCGCTTTATGCGATCTGCGAGTATCCCAATGTGTTCGGTGGAGCAGGGAGCATATCGGGGCACTATCCACTCGGTGACGGAATGCTGGTTGATCCCTTTCGTAAACGGCTGCCCGACCCGTGCTGCCACAAACTTTATTTTGACTTCGGCACCGAGACGCTCGACAAAGATTACGAACGCTTTCAGTGGATGATGGACGCCGCCGTCGCCGCGCGGGGTTATATCCGCGGTTGCAATTGGCTCACCTGTAAGTTTGCCGGTGCGGACCATTCCGAGCGTGCTTGGCGGGCACGGGTTGATATTCCGCTTGAGTTCTTTCTCGGCAAGCAATCAGGACGTTTCTATCCACGTCACTGGTGGTCGGCGATCGAGGATCCCAATAAACCCGCTTGGGAAATTTTGCCGCAGGCCGCCCAAGATGGCGAAGTGATCTTATCGAAACGCAACGAACTGGGGCTGCTCTCCAATTTTGCCGCGACACCATTTACGTTCTGCGACAAACGCTATGCAAGCCTGGAAGGGTTTTGGCAATCGATGAAATATCCGGAAGGTCCAGATGACCCACGCAACGATCATCCAGAAGTGAAGTGGGAGTTTACCCGCGACGAAGTGGCTCAGATGGTCGCCTTCGAGGCCAAGCAAGCCGGCGACTTGGCTTCCGAGAGCATGCGTAAAATGGGCATCGACTGGGTCAGCTTCAATGGCCGGCGATTTCCCTATCGTCCTGACCAACCCGGTGAACATTATCGCTTGATCGTCGCCGCCACGAAAGCGAAGGTTTGTCAGAACCCCATCGTATCAAGCGCGTTGCCTCGACCGGCGATCTCATCCTGAAGCCCGATCACCTTCAAGAGGGCGATACTCCCGCCGCTTGGCGTTATTACGACATCCTGATGCAAATACGAAGCGAACTACGCGAATTACACAAATAGGAACAAGAATTAACCGCTAATGCTCGCTAATATGCGCTTATGATTTGTTTTAAGGGGGGATCAATTGTCCCTTTGGATTTGCAATTTGATTCGTGCAGATTCGTCTTATTCGTGGTTCTTTAAATCTGTAACTTTGGACAAGCACACAATGCTAAAATCTGATCAAAAAGCCCCCCGGAAGTGGTGCTTTTGCGAAGAAATCATCCCGAAAACCTAGCTCAAGGCCAGATATTCTCGACACGGCCTACCAAGTCGTTAGAATGGCGATCCATGGTGCGTCGCATGCGGCACGCGCGCTACACAAGCTTTTCGAGCCGCAAATGCAGTGGGAGTCTTTTTTAAGCGCAAGAGGGTGTTTCCTCCCCCGGCCTTGGTGTTCGCCGCCAAAGTACCGTCTTGCGAGTGCCGGCACTTTTCTCGTCAGACTGAATTAATCTTGTCGCACGTGGCAAAGGGCCCGTCTTTTTGGAGTCCGTGAGATGAAATTGTATGTGGGTAACCTATCGTATTCGACCACCCAGGAAAGTCTTGAGACCGCGTTCAGCGATCACGGACGAGTGGAAGAAGTGGCTATCGTGATGGATCGCGAAACGGGCCGTCCCCGTGGATTTGCCTTCGTGACGATGAACAACGAGGACGAAGCGCGGGCGGCGATCGATAGCGTCAACGGCCAGGAGATCGACGGTCGAACCGTGACCGTCAACGAAGCTCGCCCCAAAGCTGAACGGAGTGGCGGCGGTGGTCGCAGCGGCGGCGGTGGCGGACGCCGTTGGTAATCGGTTCGAGTGAGTACAAAAAGAAACAGTCCGGAGAGTTTGCTCTCCGGGCTGTTTGTATTTCCAAGTTCAGCCAAACAAAATCAATAATCCGATTCCTTGAGGGGCGGATTCATGAATTGCCTCATTCTCTCGGGCTCATCATTGGCGGTGTAATCGAGTGCGTCCGCTTTTGCACCATTGGGTGTCATCAACTGCTGATAAACTCGATATTCGATATTCTCAGCGATGGCTTTAGCATTCCCACCCACAAAAACTACATTGAATACTTCCGAATGACTGCTCGCAGGACGAGCATAAAATCGACCCTCTGAAGCGTAATCCGAAACCGATGCATCTGCTCGATTCAGAGGTGCCTGCGAGGAAGGATTTGCAGGGGATGAGGGGTCGAAATCCCAAACCATGCCATAGATTTGCTCGACATTCAAACCGAGATTGGGCAGCCGCGGATCGAGCGTCACGGGACCCAACCAAGTCACCGCATTGGAACCGATGGTTTCATCACGATGGATGTTTTCTGAGAACATCAAAGTCGAATTACCGCCATCCTTGATGTCTGCGCCCAATTTCACTTTGGCGGCACCAGAGTATCTTTGGTCGTGGAATACGCCGTTGGCCTTTACGTCGTTGATCTGATTGCCACCGTTCTTCTGAGTGCGGTCGAAATAGCCTGAGTTGGCAACGTAACTCACTTTTGCAACTTCGGCATTCGTACCTTCGTCGCTAGGGCAAACGAAGATCGCGAGCCTGGGAGGGTTTTTATAAATCGATTGCGGGCTCGAGGGGTCCATACCCGCGCCGCCGTTGTTTGTCGTCAGCTGTTCGGCGAGACCTTGTTGGTCGAGATTGGCGAGTAGCTTCGCCGTCCAAGGCATCGCCAGATCAACAACTTTGTCCGGATTGTTGGGAAGACCATCCATAAATTCAAAATCGGCATACACATCAACTGGAATACCAATTCTTTGGTATTGAACGAGTCCGGGAAACTCGCCGTTCTTCGATGTGGTATAACTGCTCATCCCCGTGCCGAGTTCCTTCATGTTGTTCAGGCATTGCGCCTGGCGGGAACGGGCGCGAGCCGCATTGACCGCCGGCAAGAGCAAGCCCACGAGCGTGCCGATGATGGCGATCACGATCAACAGCTCGACCAAGGTGAAACCGCGACCCGCTGACAATTTTGCCGCTGGAAGTTTCATAAGAGACTCTCCTCGAAAAGTTTGTTCCGGCTCACGCCGCCGCGTCGCCTCAAAAGAATTGTTCCTGACACCTGGCGGACCAGCCACATAATTATCACCCAAATCCCGGGAAAATGCCAGCGATTGTAGAAAACAGCGAGCCGGGTGGTCCCCACCCCGGCCCCGGGCAGTGTTGAGACCCCCGGCCACGCTTCGTTTCTTGTCGGGAGGGCCTCCGGGTCGTAGATTAAAAGATGGCGGCGTGGGGGTGAATTTCTGGGGCCTCGCAATAGGATCCGAGATGGGGATTGGCTCGTTTTTCAAATCGATTCTCGACGGCGGCAAAGTCGACATTGCCAAGCGGTACGAAATCCTACGCGATGCCGTCTCCGGCACGATGTCGGACTTTCACAAGGCTCGCGACCGCGGGACGGATCAAATCGTCGGCTTGAAAATCCTCGACAAGGAAAAGACCGAGCAGCTCGAAATGCGCTTCCGTGGCTTGAACAAGCCCTCGGAAGGCGAAATCGCCATGTTGTTTCAGCACCCCCGCATCGTGCGAACCATGGGCTACGGCACCACTTCCAAAGGCCAGCAGTTTATCGTGATGGAGTTCCTCGACGGCCCCGGTTTGAACTCGCTCATCATCGGCAAGAGCAAGCAACTCGACGGCAACCGGGTCGCCCTCATGAGACAAGCCGCCGAGGCCCTGCAAGTTGTTCACGAAGCGGGTTACATCCATCGCGATATCTGCCCGCGAAATTTCGTCTGTTCGGCCGATGTGACATCGCTCAAGCTGATCGACTTCGGCCTAACCGTGCCGTCGCGAAAAGAATTTATGCAGCCGGGCATTCGCACGGGGACACCCAACTACATGGCCCCCGAGGTCGTCCGCCGCAAACCGACCGACCAGCGGCTCGACATTTTCGCCTTTGGCGTGTCGATGTACGAAATGTTTGCCTTTGACCTTCCCTGGCAGCGCGGCACGGGGGACGGCTTGGCGGCGATGAGCAACGGACAGTCCGAGCCCACGGCACTCACCAAGCACGTGGCGGATATCCATCCCGAAGTGGCCAAGGCGATCCATCATTGCCTGGCACCGGATCCCGAAGCGCGTACCTCGTCGATGAAGCAATTTTTATCGGCAATTTCTCATGTGGCCCACGAAAAAGCGGAACACCCCTCGAATTTGCGGCGGAAATAGGGCAAATTTTGCCGCCCTAAGCCTGCCGTGACACCCTTGCCGGAATACTAAACCGCGGTCTATACTGGTCGATTCGACCAAATTGATTTGCCACGCCTGAGGGTGTGGATCTTCGGGAGTTGAGTGAGATGACCATCGATAAAAGTTTGAAAGTTCGCCGCGGTGCGACCTCCAGTCGCAGCGTGCTCACGCGGATTGAGCGTCTTGAGAAGCTCAAGGAAATGGACCGCTGGACCGAGGGCGATTCCCCGTTGGGTCTGGCCAAGGTGCGAGTCCGCAAGCTTCAGCTGAAGAAGAAAAAGAAGGAAAAGAAGGAAGAAGATGCCACAACCAAGGGCAAGGGTGGAAAAGGTGCCAAGGGCGCTGCACCCGCCAAGGAAGCTCCAAAGAAAAAGAAGTAAGCCACTCGCGGCTTAACGAAATACACAGAGCTAATAAAACCATGGGGCTGGTGAGAAGCGATTCTCACCAGCCTTTTTTGTTTTTTCTACTTAGTAGAAACAACTTCTATTCCTTAATAATATCCCGCACGGTTTGGCCGCCGGGGATCATCGGCAGCACGTGCTCTTGATATGGCACGGCCACGTCGAGCACATAAGGCCCGTCGTGAGCGATCATTTCTTCGATGGCCGGCACGAGATCGACTTTCCTTTCGATATACGCGGCGCCGCAGCCGAACCCTTTGGCGATCGTCACGAAATCGGGATAGCGGTTGCTACGCTCGCGGGGGCCAATGCCGTCCCCTTCACCCCGCCATTCAGGGTTGTCGATCGGACCGAGATAGGTGTGTGCCCGATTGCCGGCCATGAAGCGATCTTCCCATTGCACCACCATGCCAAGGTGCTGGTTGTTGAGCAACAACACCTTCACCGGCAACTTTTCGCAGGCGCAGGTGGCCAACTCTTGAATGTTCATCAAGAAGCTGCCGTCGCCGTCGATGTCGAACACCAAGCGTCCGGGGTTGGCGGCTTGGGCGCCCATCGCGGCGGGGAGTCCAAACCCCATCGTTCCCAGGCCGCTACTGCAGAGCCAACGGCGAGGCTCGACGAATTTGTAGAACTGGGCGGCCCACATTTGGTGCTGGCCCACGCCCACTGAAATAATCGGATCATACTTTTGGGTAAGTTGCCACAACGTGTGAATCGCCGATTGCTGCAAAATTCCTTCGTAAGCCGTATCGTACTTGAACGGCTCGTCAGCTTTCCATTGCAGGCACTTCTCGACCCATTCAGAAATATCTTCAGGGGCTTCGACGATCTTGTTCAATTCATCCAAGGCATATTTCACGTCGCTGCACACGGGAATGTGCGCGAGCTTGTTCTTGTTGAGTTCCGACGCATCGATATCAACGTGAATAATCTTGCCATGCTTGCAGAATTCTTCGACCTTGCCGGTCACGCGATCATCGAACCGCACGCCCAAGGCGATCAGCAGATCGGCCTCATCTACGGCGTAGTTCGCATAGACCGACCCGTGCATGCCCAGCATGTCGAGGGATAAGCGATCCGTCGAAGGATAGGCCCCGAGCCCCATCACGGTGGTTGTGATCGGGATGCCGGTTTTCTTGACCAATGTCTGCAGCGCATCGCTCGCCTCGGCCGTGATTATGCCACCACCGGCGTAAATCACGGGACGGCGAGCTCTCTTGATCGCCGCGGCAATCTGATTGATCTGTTCGGGCCGCGCCTTCGGATTCTCAGCTTTGAACCCGGGCAGGTTGAGCGGTGATGTGTAGTCAGGCGTGCAATACGCCATCTGCACGTCCTTGGGCATGTCGATCAACACGGGCCCAGGACGACCCGACGTGGCGATTAAAAACGCCTCGCGAACCACACGGGCCACGTCGTTGACGTCGGTCACCAGATAATGATGTTTGGTGATGCCGCGGCAAACTTCGACGATTGGCGTTTCTTGGAACGCATCCGAGCCAATTACCTTGGTCGGTACCTGGCCGGTGATTGCGATCAGCGGAATGCTGTCGAGCTTGGCATCGGCGATGGCGGTCACGAGATTCGTGGCCCCAGGGCCACTCGTGGCCATACAAACACCCACCCTGCCGGTGCTGCGAGCCAAGCCTTGGGCCGCAAACGCGCCACCTTGCTCGTGACGGGGCAAAATCGTGCGGAGCTTGTCGCCATAGCGGGTAAGCGCCTGATGCAACGGCATGCTGCACCCGCCCGGGTAAGCAAAGATCTGGTCGACACCCAAGTTGACCAAGGATTCGACCAGAATGTCGGCACCACTCATCAGGTCAGTCTTGGGGGGAGTCTTCTTTTGCTTTTCCACTGTAGCCACGATGCACCTCAATCCAACGAATAAAATAAACGTGTTGATTCAAGCAACCAACAACTACTCGAACCCTTTATCTTAAACCGACTTGCGGCTTGAAACAAGGATTTCCACGATGTGCCAAATCGGCCGTGGGTTCAAGAAGAACGGCGAATTTCCCCGGAAAAACAGAGAAATCCGTCGACGAGACCGCCAGCACAGTCTCTGGACAAATTTGAACCCAGCTCGGTTCGCTCAGCCGTTCATCCGCTTGGGTATCGTGAACGAATAGAGGACCACAACCGCGCCACCCCCCATTAAGACGGAAGGAGCCCAGACCGGCGGCACGATTTCGCGTTGCTCGATGAAGGCTTTTTGACCCTCGGCGGGCTCCTTCAGCACGGCCTTTTCAACGGCTATGGCTTCGACCCCGAGCAAACAGGTGTAAGCACCCAGTGCCAAGAATAGAGAACGAAACATGGCGTGGATTCCTCAACAATCTGATTGAATGTACTGTGCCTCATCGTTCGGTATCGTCCAAGATGAGATGTGTCTCCAGAGAAGCAAACCACCTACGCATTAAGTGGCTCGCCACGATTGTGACGGCTTGATGTACTGTTCCTTCCAGCGAAATGCTACGATACGGCCATGGCAACTGCACCTCGCTCCTTCTTCCGCATTCGCTATCGCACAGCCATTTTGCTGTTGGTGGCGGGAATGATCCTCTGGAGCGGATTTTCTTACTGGTCCGAATATAGCGAGAATTCGGCGCGGCGCGCGCGGGAGCTGCATGCCCCGCCCTTGGGTGTTACCTGCACCGTGAAAGCCGTTAGTGACGAGCCGCTTGAGTGGATCGGCAAAATTACCGAACAAAGCGAGCGGTGGATCGTGTTGCAAACCGTGCCCGATCCGAACTCACCAAACACTCCCACGAAACACGTCTGGATTCCGCGCGAACGGATTGAGTCGATCGAGGTTTATTGATAGCGATTATTGCTGCGTCGTGGAATCTTTGGAACGGGCTTCGCGATCAACCTCTGCGTCAGGCTCGGTCAGAACCATCGAGCCAATCATCATCTCATCCCACGATTGATCCCCCCAATGGATATCCTTGGTGGGGTCCGGATTCATAAGATTGTCCGCCGAGTTATCAAAATAGGCGTCGCAGTGCATCACCGTGCCCGCGGGCATGAGTTTTGGTTCGGCGAGGACGTAGGCATTCTGCCAATTGAAATCGTAGTTCGGCACGTCAAGCAACACTTCCAGCGTGCCGTCGGGATAGTTAGCCGTGTAGCGGAAGGCCTTGCCGCGGAGGTGCATGTGCGGCACGAGCATGTGCAGAATCTTGTCTTCACGGAAGCGATGTTCGGCTGGGACATGATAATTCGGATCCCCCGCCGGAATGTTGAATCTCGGATTCACCGCCACGTCGTACTCAATTTTCTTCTGCACTTCGGCCGGATCGGCATAAACCAAGCCCAGTTCGGATCGATCGGTTTGAATACTGCCGTTGGGCGTGTAATGCAATTGGAAAACGAGTTTCGCCCCTTTGGGAATAAACCGTGCATATCCCTTGGGCCATGAGGCCGGGGGCATGCCTGGCGAATAAGTGCCAATCGAATTGATTAGCGGGTCGCTCGCCTTGAAATCGCGATCGGGCGGAATGAAAAACGCGATCGCATGATGCACTACCGCGTAGTTACTCGGCCGGACTTCCGCGGCGGAGATCCAAGTGTTTTCCGGCATGCTCGGCTCGATCACCATATAGACATAGGGCACAGTTCCTTTGGGGGGAACGGTGAACACCTTTTCCATCTTGTAGACTTTTTCCGGTTCTGGGATCTGCCAACCTTCGACGAAATCCAAAGGAGCGGGCAGCTTGCTGGAATCCCCCTCGGGCATGCCATTGTCGACCCACTGGCGAAACGTTTTCTTATCCGCGTCGCTCATGCGAGCGTCGTTGGAAAAGTGCCCCACTTTCGGATCGGCATGCCACGGCGGCATCCGCCCGTCGTCGATCACTTCAAGCATCGTTTCCGCCCAAGCGGCCACTTCGTCATAACTCGTGAGTGCAAACGGCGCGACCTGTCCCTCGCGATGGCAGCGGACGCAGTGTTGCTGCATCAATCTCGAAACATGTTCGGCGTACGTAATGTCGCCCGTTGGCTCGACCTTTTTACTACGCCCGATGATGCAGCCAACCGCCTCGGTCTCGGGGAGTGCGACTTCTTGACCCGCGAGCAAATCTTCTAACGCATTGGCCAAATTGTTTTGCTTGATCTCGCTCCGGCTGTAACCCACGCCAAACTGGTCGTCAATCCGGCCGCTGTAGCGAACCTTGCGATCCTTATCGAGCACGTACACCGTGGGGGTGCGTTCAGCCCCGAATTGATCGGCAAGCGTGTGCACGGAATCCTTAAGCAATGGGAACTCAATCTTGTGCTTCTCGGCGTAATGCGCGATCTCGCGAAGCGTGTCCTGTTGGTTGGAATTGACGCCAACGAACTGCACGCCGTCGGCTTCATATTCTTTGGCCATATCCGCCAAACGGCTGCCGTAAAGTTTCGCCAGCGGGCATTCCGTTCCCAAAAACGTCACAACCACGATCGGCTTGTCTTCCCAATCGCTCAGCTTGTGTTCTGCGCCCAGATAGTCCTGCAGCTCAAACTCGGAAATCACAGCCTCGGCGGCTTGGCTAGCCGAGGGAATGAGGATCAAACAAATTGCTGCCCAGATGAACTTCATCGTTATTCCTCTCCGTTCAAAGAACGCGAGACAAATCCTTTGTTAATCAAATCTCTGCGTTATTGTCCGACAAGTTTTCGCAACCTGCAACTCGGCCCCCAAATATCAACAAACAAGGTAGGCACCAGCAAATACGCTGGTGTACAGAGAGCGATTACAACTTTCCGCCAAATACCTGACCTGTAAATGCTCTCCTGCGGTAGACTGCTGAAAAAAATCGAATTGTCCGATCAAATCTCTCTATCAGGCAGATGCACTCAGAGTCCGTTATTGTCTTTTCTCAATCGTGCATCCGGCTTACAATTCGCTCACTTGCATGATGTCCACAGTCGTCGAGGCCAGTACGGCGGCTGCCCGTGAGCTGCACCAACTGGCCAACCAACTTGAGCGGCACAGCGGCTTCGCTGACGTGCTAGCGAGCTTGACCGCAGGTCATGGCGGGACGCTCGGCGGAGTCTGGGGATCCTCCTGCGCGCTCGTCGCGGCAGCCCTCGAACACCACGCCCCGCAAACCTTGGTCGTGGTTTTGCCGCACATTCGCGACCTCGATTCGCTCTCCGACGACCTCACGCTGTTTACCGACGCCACTGTGGCGCAATTCCCCGCCTGGGAAACCGACGCCGGCGAGCGGGTACTCAACGACGAAATCTATGGCCAGCGCCTCCGACTGCTCAAATCTCTGAGTTCCCAGCGCAAGCCGCGCATCGTTGTCACAGCCATTCAAAGTTTGATGCAGCCCGTGCCAAGCGCGGAGACGCTCACTCAAGCCACCCGGCAAATCAAAGTGGGCGACACGCTCGATACGGCCGAACTCACCCGCTGGCTTGCCGAGGAAGGCTGCACCAGCACCTCGGCGGTGGAACTCGCGGGCGAGTTTTCCTTGCGCGGTGGGATTCTCGACCTATACCCTCCCGATGCCGAACACCCCATTCGGGTCGAGCTCTTCGGCGATGAAGTTGAATCGTTGCGGACGTTCGACGTCGCCACACAGCGGAGCTTGGAATCACTGCAGTCCGTCGATATCACGGTCCTACAACCAACACGCGAGAACCGCACGCACCTCGCTGCTTACCTGCCCCAGGAGAGTTGGTTCTTACTTGTCGAACCCAACGAACTCCAAGAAGAAGGCCGCTACTATCACCAGCGGCTCGAAAAGCCGGAGAATTTTTTTTCCACGTCGCTCACGCTCAGCGAAATCAACAAATTTCCCACGGTCACAGCGGCGGGGGTGCCGACGGGGTCGTATGACACGACGGCCCATTTGCAGTTTGAATCGGTCGAACGCTTCAGCGGCGATATTCACCGCGTGCGAGAGGAGCTGGAAACCGCGGCGGCGGATCATCGCGTTTATTTGGTGACCGAAACCGAGGCCGAAGCCGAACGCCTTGGTGAACTTTTTTCTCAAACACGCTTGCTTAAAGAAGGACTGCTTCAGTTTGTAACCGGGCGACTTGCTCGGGGATTTCGCTTTGTCCAAGAGCAGGTGCTGCTCATCAGCGCCGCCGAGCTTTTCCATCGCGAAGAGTTTTCACGACCGACCCAACGCCAAACGGGCAGGGCGATCGACAGTTTTCTGCAACTCCGCGAAGGGGATTTGGTTGTCCATCTTTCCCACGGGATTGGCCGCTATCGGGGTTTGAAACTGCTTGAAAAAGAGCAGGGGGCCGAAGAACATCTCGAAGTTGAGTTCCACGGCGGCACGCGAATCTATGTCCCCACGAGCCGCATCGAGCTCGTGCAAAAGTATGTCGGCGGGCGGCAGGCACGGCCCACGCTCGCCCACATTGGCGGCAAATCGTGGGTTCGCCAGAAACAAGCGGCCGAAAAAGCCGTCACCGACTACGCCACGGAAATGTTGGAACTGGAGGCAGCGCGTAGTTCGCGCCCCGGCATAGCCTTTCCCGACGACACCGTTTGGCAGCAGGAGTTTGATGCCGCGTTTCCTTATCAAGAAACCCCCGACCAACTGTCGGCCATCGCCTCGATCAAAGCCGACATGCAACTTTCCAAGCCGATGGATCGCCTGCTTTGCGGCGACGTTGGTTTTGGCAAAACCGAAATGGCGATGCGAGCTGCGTTCAAAGCCATCGACGCCGGTTATCAAGTCGCCGTACTTGTGCCGACGACAGTGCTCGCCGAACAACATGGCCGCACTTTCAAGCAGAGAATGGCTGAGTATCCGTTCCAAATCGCCACGCTCACGCGGTTCAGCTCGGCCAAAGAGCAGCGGCAGATTCTGGAAGGGACCGCCGCAGGCAGTATCGACTTACTGATCGGCACGCACCGTTTGGTTTCGCCCGACGTGAAATTCCAAAATTTAGGCCTCGTAATCATCGACGAGGAACAACGCTTCGGCGTGACCGTCAAGGAACGACTCAAAGCCTTGCGGGCGAGTGTCGACGTGCTCACCATGACCGCCACCCCCATTCCGCGCACGCTTCACATGTCGCTGTTGGGGGCTCGCAGCATTTCCAATTTGGAAACACCCCCCAAAGACCGCTTGGCAGTCGAGACGCGTGTCGCCCGCTTCGATGAAACGCTCCTCCGCCATGCGATCTTGCGCGAACTCAACCGCGGGGGCCAGGTGTTCTTCGTCCACAATCGCATTCACGATATTCACAATCTTGCGGCCAAATTGCGAGAGATCGTTCCCGAAGCGAGCATCGGCATCGGACATGGCCAGATGACCGAGACGGAACTCGAAGACGCGATGCTCGGCTTTGTCCGCGGCAGTTACGACATCCTGCTGGCCACGACGATCATCGAAAGCGGTCTCGACATCCCCAACGCCAACACAATTTTCATCGACGACGCCGATCGCTACGGACTGGCCGACTTGCACCAACTCCGCGGCCGTGTAGGACGCTACAAGCATCGGGCTTATTGCTATTTGCTCGTCGATGAGAACCGACATCTTTCGCCCGAAGCCGCGCGGCGATTGCGCGCGATCGAAGAATTCAGCCAAATGGGGGCAGGCTTCGCACTCGCGATGCGCGATCTTGAACTCCGCGGGGCGGGCAATTTGCTCGGCACACAACAAAGCGGTCACATTGCCACGGTGGGTTACGAACTTTACTGTGCGTTGCTCGAAAAGGCAGTTCGGCAGCTCAAGAAACTTCCTCCACGCGATTCGGTCGACGTGTTGGTGGACCTCCCCATCGGGGCCTTCTTTCCACGCCAATATGTTCCCGACATGCGGATCAAAATCGATCTCTACCGCCGCTTGAGCCGTTTGGTTGCTGAAAAGGATCTCGACGAATTCCGCGCGGAACTGGTCGACCGCTTTGGTCCGCTGCCAGCCCCCGTGGAGCAACTGGTGCAGCTAGCACGCTTGCGGATTTGGGCCCACGGCTGGCAGATTGGCTCGATCCATGTAGAAGGGCAGTACGTGGTGCTGGGCTATAAAAGCCGCCGGCAACTCGACTTGCTGGTAGCACGCAGCCAGGGACAGTTGCGGATCGCCGACGATCAGAGTGCTTATTTGCCACTGGGCAAAGAGATCGCCGAGCCGGAGCGAATTATGGAATCACTGGAAACGCTCTTGCAGCGAATCGAGCCCAGCCACTAGACTCCCCCCCGCTTTCTAGCGCCCAGTTTTTGGCTATAGGCAGAGTCCCGCTAGTCAAATCGTTCGCGCTGAGGCTTATCGACTACAGGTTTTTCCGAGGGGATCCGTGCACTTGTTATCTCTGCGATTGATAACAACGATCGTTTGCGTGCCATCGGCGCTGTTGAGCGCTGGTCTGGGGCTTGCGCAAACGGACACGCCTTTTGCCCCTCCGCCCCCCTCAGCAGTGCGTGGCGTCCAGAACATCGACACAAATTCGTCGCCGGCGGCTGTGGTGCCTCCTCCTTCGGCACAAGTCGCCGAACCGGTCATCGATTATTCGGTCACACCTACGCCGACTTCGGCCACGGCCAAGCCGCTCGAAGGGGGCGAAATCGTGGCCAAGATCGATGGCGAAATCGTGCTCGCTAGCGACGTGCTGTGGCAAGTCAACTTGCTGCTCGAAGCCAACCGCGATCGTATTCCTCCCGATCAAGTCGAAGATGCCAAACGTGCGCTGCTCCGGCAACAAGTCATGGGATTGATCGACACCAAAGTTTTGTATGCCGACTTCCGCCGGAAAATTCCTGCCGAGAATTTGCCCAAGATCGAACAGAACCTCAGCGAACCCTTTGAACAGTCGGAAGTCCCCCGCCTGTGCGAATCCTTGAAACTCAAAGATCGCGCCGAGTTGGATGAATTCTTGCGCGCCCGGGGAACTTCGATCCCCGACGTCAAACGTCAGTTCTGCGAACGGACGATCGCCGGGGAATGGCTCCGCCAAATGGCTCCCAGTCAGAAAGCGATCACCCACGACGACTTGTTGGCTTACTACCAAAAGCATGAAGCGGAATTCGACTTTCCCGCCCAGGCAAGATGGGAAGAATTATCGATTCAATTCGCACGCGTGAACGGGGATCGAGCCGCCGCGTGGAAAACCATCGCCGAGATGGGAAATGAAGTTTGGCAACACGTCACCGCAAACCCTGATTTGCGCGGGCCCGTGTTCGGCGACATCGCCAAAGCCAAATCGCACGGCATCACCGCCGCATCGGGCGGGGTTCACGAATGGACCACTCGGGGAGCATTGCGCAGTGCAAAAATCGACGAGGCGATCTTTTCCCTCGAAGTTGGCCAAATGAGCGACGTCATCGAAAGCGAAATCGGCTTTCACATCATCCGTGTCCTCGAACGCAAAGAAGCAGGACGCACCCCTTTCACGGAAGCCCAGGCCGACATTCGCAAGATTATTGAAGGCGAAAACAAAAAATCGCAGGTCACTGTCGAGCTCGACAATCTCCGCGACAACAGCCGCATCTGGACCGTCTTCGATGGTGAATTTCGTGGTTCAGAATTGAAGCAGCGAGCAATGCGAGAAAATCAGGTTCGTTAAAAACGAACACCTTGCATTAGAAATTCTGATTTCAAATCTCTTCTAAATTGCACCAATTGATCGTTCGCCGGGGCACCGGTACACTCACATTGGCGGCATAAGTGGTTGCCACAAATGGTAGCCGTAACACGGTTCTTTCCGTGGCCCGAGCGATCTCCGGTCTGAGGACGCTCTGTTATTCGTGATCAAGCCGACCATAAGCACAACAGTGAAAAGGGATTCCGCGATGTCCGAAGTCGCAAAACTGATTCTTGGTGATGCCGAAGTCGAGCTGCCAATCGTTGAAGGTACCGAGCTAGAACGGGCCGTCGATATTACCAAGCTCCGCGGCGCCACGGGCTACATCACGCTCGACGACGGCTACATGAACACCGGGTCGACGAAAAGTTCGATCACCTACCTCGACGGCGAACAGGGAATCTTGCGCTATCGTGGCTATCCCATCGAGCAACTGGCACAGAACTGCGATTTCATCGAAGTTGCTTACCTGCTGATTAATGGTGAACTACCCACCGAAGAGCAATTGCATAAGTTTCGGATGAAGCTTCGTCGCCACACGATGCTGCACGAAGACATGCGGATGTTTTACGACGGCTTCCCCCGCGATGCCCATCCCATGGCGATCCTCAGTTCCGTGGTGGGCGCGCTCTCGACCTTCTACCAAGATTCGCTTGACCCGCATGACAAAGGCCAGGTCGAAGAATCGGTCATGCGACTGCTGGCCAAGCTCCCCACGATCGCCGCGTTCGCTTACAAAAAATCGATCGGCCAACCGTTCGTCTATCCCAAGAACGATCTCACTTATTGCGAAAACTTCTTGCGGATGATGTTCTCGGTTCCGTCCGAGCCTTACGAAGCCGACCCCGATTTCGTCGAAGCGCTCAATCTGTTGCTGATCGTTCACGCCGACCACGAACAGAATTGCAGTACGTCGACCGTGCGAATGGTGGGCTCATCGAATGCCAATCTGTTTGCTTCGATTTCCGCCGGCATCAGCGCCCTGTGGGGACCTTTGCACGGCGGAGCCAACGAAGCCTGCGTCGCCATGCTCGAGCAGATTCGCAAAGACGGCGGCAACGTCAAGAAATACGTCGACCTCGCCAAAGACAAGTCCAGCAGCTTCCGGCTCATGGGCTTCGGCCATCGCGTTTACAAAAACTTCGACCCCCGCGCCACGATCATCCAGGCCATGTGCGAGCGACTGCTCAACAAGCGCAGCATCGACGATCCGATTTTCGATATCGCGCGGCAGTTGCAAGAAGTCGCGCTCAATGATGAATACTTCATCGAACGCAAACTGTATCCCAACGTCGATTTCTACTCGGGCGTGATCTATCGCGCGATCGGCATTCCCGTCCCGATGTTCACGGTCCTCTTCGCCATCGGCCGCCTCCCCGGCTGGATCGCTCACTGGAGCGAAATGCACGAGAACCCGAACAAAAAAATCTGCCGACCCCGACAAGTCTACACAGGCCCCACGATCCGCGATTTCGTGCCGCGGGATGAGCGGTAGTAATTTTGAAACGCAAAGATCGCTAAGCACACAAAGACCGCAAAGAATTGGTTCAAGAATATCCTTGCTCTGTGTTTCTCCGCTTCTTCGCGAACTTTGCGTTTAACTATTTCAAATCCTCGACAAACCTCAGCATCTCGGCGTTGAGCTGCTTCACGTCGCTGCCGAAAAACCGCGTGAAATCAGCCACACGCTGCTTGGCCGTGTATTTGCTGAACGGTTTGCGCGCCCCCACTTGCTCCAGATAGTCGCAATATTCCTGCGGCCGGGTTTCGCACAAGAAAAACGAAAGCATCCAAGCCTCGGCATACGCCCGCGCGGTATCGCTCTGAAACATCTTGTCCGACGCGACAATCTGGCCGATCGCATTCGGCGAGCGATCCTTCAAAAAATAACGAAAGTCGTTGAGCCGCCCCCGATTGATGCGGTCCTGGCGAGTGTGCGTCGAACGCGCGTCCCACAGTCCCGGTGCTTCGAACATCGTGGCGAGTCCTTCGCCCAACCACCGTGGCTGCTCGGCGAACCGTTGATGCACGCCGACGTTGAACGCGGTCTGGTGCGTCGCTTCGTGGATGATCGTATCGTCACTGGCCGTCCAATCTTTGCCTTCCTCGCGACCTTCGTCATACAGATAGACGCGGTTTGTGCCCGTCGAATAATGTCCCAACGTGTTGGGCTGCATCGGCGTGCCGCTCGCCTCGGCGTAGCGATAGTAGTCCCCCTGATTGCGAAACACGACGGCGACCAGCGGCACGCGCGGTTCATTCAAATTGAAGCCCCGCACCGACATGTAATGCGTGAACGAACGGTAAAGAGCTTCCAGCCGATCCGCCCAAACGCTCCAAGCCCCTTTGGGATGCACCACCACAAAATGCTGGGTGTGGCTGATGTCGTACTCTTTGCCAAATTCCTCCCGCAGTCGGTCTCGCATTTCCATGATCGAATAGCCGCGGAACTGGCTGGCGGTCTTTTTCGATTTCTGCGCACTCTTGGGCGGGAATTCGTAAAGCTGTCCGTCCCGACCCATCAGCACCATTTGCTCGTCATTCCAGGCGAGCGGCTGACCTTCGAGCGATTCGCCCCCCACGTGCGTGAGCATCATAAACGGAGCCGGACCCTGAGCCTTGGCCTGCCCGGCCAGACAACACACAAGCAGAATCAATGGATAGCGCATGAGAATTCGCTGATGGCGGTGAAGAGATTGTTACTCAAAAAGCTTAGCCTATAAATCCCGAACTTCACTCGCTACAGTCGCGCGAAACAGTACAATTGGCACATGAACTCTCATTGTCAATTCAGCCTTGTCTTAGTGCTTTCACAGCTCCTGACCGTCGCCCACGCCGCCGAGCCGACGCCCCAGGAAATCCTGCAACCGACGCGGCTGTCGCTCATCACGGCAGGTTCGGATCTCAAGAGCGTGTTCGCCGACGTTGAAAAGCAAACGGGCAACAAACTCGTCGACGAAACGGCCCGTTTCCGCGATGCCGGAGAGCCACTTTCTTGGAATTTCAGCCTCAGCGACCGCGAGTTCTGGCCGCTGATGGATAAATTTTTCGATGCCGCACTACTCGAACCACTCAACGACACGCCTGCCGACGGCTTACCGGTTGGTCGACGCTACGAAGGAATGACCCCGCGCTTCGGCGATGCGATCTACGTGGGTCCGTTTCGTTTGGCAGTCACACAGGTCAGTTCTCATCTCGACAAGCGCGTCATCGGCGATCATCGCGCCACGGTGGAACTCGAAATCGCTTGGGAACCACGGCTGCATCCGCTCATGTTTTCGCAAGCGATCGGTGATTTGAAGTTGATGGCCGACGAAAAAACGCCGATCTCCGTCCCCGAAAGCCATGGCGAATTAAGCGTTGAAGTCCCCACGGAGAGTCATGCCGTCAAGCTGCAGATCCCCTTGCAACTCCAAGGCCAACAAGTCGGCGCGATCAGTTCCCTCAAAGGTCGCATCAAAACCTTGGTGGCGACCAACACGCCCGAGTTTCGGTTCGACAAATTGCATAAGGCCAAGAACGTCACGCAAACCGACGGCGGCGTGACGGTCGTGCTCGAGCAAGTCCGCGAGAATCAAGGTCTTTGCGAATTGCACATGCGCGTGGAATTCGACGAAAAATTGCCCGCACAAGTCGCCCAAGGTAGTTGGAATTTTCAGAACCCCACGTATCTGGAAAATGCGGCTGGCGAGAAGCTCGAACATGCGGGCTTTGAATCGACGATGCAAACCACGCGCAAGGTGGGGCTCGCTTATTACTTCGATGTTCCCGCGGAGAAACTCGCTGAATACACGTGGGTCTACAGCACACCCGCCGCGATTGTGGAAGTGCCAATAGAGTTTGAGCTTAAGAATGTGGCGCTGCCCTAGCCGCCAGCGCAAGCTGGTGATCGGCACGCATACCCACCAGCTGGCGCTGGCGGCTACTCATTTTTCTTCAAGAAGAGCCCACCCAGTTCGACGACTTGTTTACCGTCGGTGCGCAGTTCGTCGAGCCAACCTTTGAGCGCCAGTGGATCCGTCGGATCGAGCACGAGCATCTGCTCGACGACCTCGATCGCCAGCGGCGTGAGCTGCAACCCATGCAGACACCACACCAAACCCCGGCCGCAATCGAAGAACACGCGATTGGCCGGATGCATAGCCGCCACCGGCTTGGGCTCGCCCGCGCGACGCCACGCCTGGAGCCCCAATTGATAGCCCGCGCCAAAATGTCCACGACCCAGCGGGATGTCGTCGTTAATTTCCACGGCGATTTTGCCCAGCAGAAAATGCGCGGCCAACATTTCGCCACAGAGTTCCAACAGCCAGCGCAATTCGTCGACGGCGATTTCCGTTTCACCCGCCGCGATCATGTCGCGAACTTCTTCCAGGTCTTCCGCACATTCGAGCACTTCACGGGGATGGGAGAAGACCCAGGCATTGCCGCTCCGCGCACGCTCAAGCGACAGAGAATTTTTATTCGAGCGACGCTTTGAAAATTTAGCCACGGCACAAACCAAGAACTATTTCGCCGCGGTGCTGGCACCGCGCTCAATCCGCCACGACTGGCGGGCTCAATAGTCTCACTTATTTTGCGTCGGCCAGCAACTTGCCGAGGTTGTAAATCTCGTCGGCGTCGAACACGCGCTGATTGGAATCGAAAAGCTGCCGAATCGCGGCTTTGTGAATCTTCATTTTCAGCCCACCAACACCCAGCGCGCCATAACAAAGCTGCTTCCCTTGCTTGGTGGCTTTGTCCGTCGGCTCGACGCCCCCAATTCCCACGGGTGGAACGGCATTGAGATCAATCGCCACTTGCAACGAAGTCGACGCTAAGCGAGTGGCTTTGTCCAAAAGTTCCACACCGGCCGCGCCAGCGGAAATCACCAGTTGTACCCCGTCTAGGAGCGATGCCATGTCATGATCGGTCGTGGAATGCGAAGTCAGCCGCGCGCTCGGCACGGCCACGCCAATTCGATGACAAACGGCCTCGGCGTGCGTTCTTTTACGCGAAGCAACACGAACATCAACACCCTCTCGGGCCAACATCCGCACCACCCGCTGCCCGACGGGCCCCGTCGCTCCCAATACGAGGGCATTGGTTTCTGGGCCCAAAGGCAAATGCCGGCTGGCACACACAACCGCCGCCGCGGCCGTTGTGTTCGCTCCGTTGGAATCGAGCATCACCGAGACACGGACCAGTCCAAAAAACGATTCGCGCACAGTTTGTAAAATCTGCTCACCAGCGACGACGTCGGAACCACTAATGAACACGGCCGTGTTTTTCAGTTCGTCACCGCCACGGGTGAACATCGCTCCATGAACCAAATTGCGCACCACGGCGGGAGTCACCCCACCGTGGCGCAACAAATGATCCACGCCCGCATCGATTGCGACGATGCTGTCGAACGCACTCGGCTGCGGATCGCTGTCTAAAAAGAGCAGTATCTTTTTCATGGCCTTTAGAAGCCGCGGAACGGATGAGCCGCCTTGTCCTTGCCGGCAATCATTTCCTCGGCCGAGGGCTTGCCTTCCATCGCGTTCTTGATCGCCATCTTGGTCGCTTCGTAGTTGTATTCGTATATCTTCTTGTCATCAGCCGCTTCGGGGTGAATGAACACGCCGCAAACGCAAACAAGATTCTCGGCATCACCCTTCTTGATCACGCCGTCGGCGACCGAGTCGGCCACAGCCTTGGCAACCGCGGCTTGGGCAGGGCCAAACATTTGCACCGCTTGGCGCATTCCCTTGATCGTCACCTTGGTGATCATCACCGTGGCGGGCTTCACAGCCAGATTCGGCGTCAACACGGCGAGCAAGTTCGTGTGGCCTTCGCTTTGGCGGGCGAGGGCGTTGGCAAATGCCACCCCCACGGGGCCATCCTTGCTGCCAATCAACAGATCAATGTGGGCGATTTCGTTGCCGTCGCCGGTGAGTGCTTCTCCGATGAACATCGACATAAGTGCTTTCTCCTGCCAGGGATATGTAAGTTTGTGTTTTTAAGCCGCCTCAGTGTACGGGCAGGCTCTCTAACATATCAGTGGCCTTGGTTGCACGACAACCGCCTCTCTTGCGAATGCTTATAAATACAGGCCACTGCTCGCTTTAATTATTTCAATTAAAAATGTTTACCCAGCCAGTCCTATGTAAATTCTCCCCCCGCCAAGATCGCTCAAAAAAACCTTGTAATCTTCTCGACCAGGGGTTTATACTGGGGCCGCCGGTGCGAGGGACGACACTTTCCGGAACATCTCCTTCGTTGCCGCCACTTGTTAAGCCAAGATTCCTACTGGGGGAGGAGTTGGCTATCTGGGCTGGGCTATTTCGGTTCCTTTCACGAGAAGAGGTGAACCATGCGCCAGTCATGCGCTCGAGCATTTACGCTCGTCGAGTTGTTGGTCGTGATCGCGATCATTGGCACGTTAGTGGGCTTGTTGCTCCCCGCGGTGCAATCCGCTCGGGAAGCAAGCCGGGCGAATCAATGCCGGATTCACATGACGCAGGTCCAAAAGGCCCTGCAAATGTATGCCGATTCAATGGAATCGTTTCCCGGCTATTCCAACGAGCTCGGCTTCAAGGGGGCTCCCCAAAAGAACGCCAGCTACGTTGTGATGATCCTCCCCTTTTTGGAACAGAACGCGCTTTGGGATGAATGGAGCAAACCTTCGGAAGGGATTGGCCCTGTGGCAAGACTGGAAGTGTTAATGTGTCCCAGCCGGCCAGGCGTCTCTGACGATCAGGGGGGGCTTTCCTATGTCGTGAACGCAGGAAATATCGAGAACGAGCCGGAGGATGTTTGTGAGAACAGGCTCGAACAGCCCGGCAATGGTTTGTTTTTTGACCGCTCGCGATTGGGCGAAGTCTTTGCAACTGAAGGCCTCGATCAACGCGAGAAAGGGCTAGGTGACAACGGATGTAAGCCAAATGCAGATTCAAAAATTAAAATGACTTTTGCTTATGTTCAGTCGAACGATGGCTCAACGTCGACTTTAATGCTAGCCGAAAGTTTGCGTTCCATTACCTGGGCCAGGACGACCCCCACGATGGATCGCAAGTGGCACTTCGGTTTCTGTTGGGGACAACCTCATCTCGTCATCGCTGGCATGGAGGAGCAGAACGGCTACGAGTTTGCCCATATCAACTCCGGCATCGAAGAGCGCGAGTACGGCCAACTGAGCGACATGACCGCCGCCGATGCCTTTCCCTCCAGCCATCATCCGGGCGGGGTCAACGTGGCCTTCTTGGGAGGGAACGTCAAACTGCTGAGCGAACGGATCGAACCATTTGTTTACGCCCAGTTGATGACCAGCAATCGCAAAACGTCCCAACTCGGGATACCGCAAGGGAACGATTTCCTGTCGGAAGCAGAGATTGCCCCCCCGGATGACTCCAGTTACTGAAAGTCAGGCAACTGCCATTTCCCGCTGGAAAAGGTATTTGCCGGTAACTTTTCTGGACAAACGGCGGGAAAACTGAGAGAATTTATATTGATAGTCGGCTTTTCGGACCAGAGAATTATTAATTATCCGATAGTTGTTAATGCTCGGCGCTTTCTATGCGCTGATCATCCTTCCAGAAATTGGAGATATTTGAGATGAGGCACTCACTTAATCGTCACTCTCTTCCTCTTCTGGCGAACCATCGCCGGCGTTGGGCGTTTACTCTGGTCGAGTTGTTGGTGGTGATCGCCATCATCGGCACGCTCGTGGGGTTGCTTCTGCCGGCAGTGCAATCAGCTCGCGAAGCGGCCCGCAGCAACACCTGCAAGAACAATCTCAAGCAATTGGCGTTAGCCATGCAGACTCGAGAAACTTCGCTCAAGAAGTATCCGGGTTACATTAACATGGTCGGCATCAAGGGAACAAATAACTTGGCCCGTGCGAGTTGGGTTGTCTCGATGTTTCCTTACATTGAGCAAGTTCAACTTTTCGAGCAATTCAACACGGGAATTCTTCCTGACGTTTTACCGCAAATCGAAGTGCTCGTTTGCCCGAGCAATCCTCCCGCGATTGAAGGGGCCCCTAACTTGTCTTACATGGCAAATTCTGGCTTTCGTTATGCGTGGGATCGTGGAGAGAACACAAACAACAAACGATTGTCTTGGGAAAACCCAGCTGACGGCGTGTTTACCGACCAAACCCGAGTTAACGCTATGCCAAGTTTTTTTTCAGGTTCGGCCGACAGACGTGATAACCCCACCTCTGCTCCTGTCCAATCCATGACGACAGCCTATATTCAAAGCAAGGGTGATGGCACAACCAAGACTCTCATGTTTTCGGAAAGCCTCGCAGCTCTTTATTACACCTATGCAAGTGCCGATGATTACCAGAACACGCCTGATGCCAATTTCCACTTTGGCTTCACTTGGGTTCAAGCAGCTACGGTCGGATTTGATAACAAATTGAGGGTTAATGGAAGCAAAGCCATCCCAATCTACACCGAGTTCTCCGAAATGTCGGATATGGTTGACTCCACAGCACCTACATCTACCATCCCTACAACGACCGAAGAACAACCTCGCCCAGGCATTGCCTCCAGCTTCCATCCTGGTGGTGTCAACGCAACGTTTGTCGGTTCGCAGGTCAGCTTCATTACAGATCAAGTTGATCCCGTGGTCTTCGCTCAGTTGATGACTTCCAACCGTAAGCAATCAGAATTGGAATTTGCAACGCCCCCCAACGGCTCAGATTATGAAGACGATGATCCGGATCCAGCCGACGGCACTTATTGATCGTTGCAGAGTCTTGAACTCATTCAAAACCGGGATGCGTGAAACGCATCCCGGTTTTTTTGTGCGCTGGCTGTAAGACATCCCCAACAACAACGTATCGGTGGCTTCCAGCCGCTGCCCTTTTGCCGTTCCGGAAATTCTGCGGCTGGAAGCCACCGATACAAAAACTTGTCGGAAATGGCCACCCGTTCTGTCATAATGAGCCCCACGCCTCACGGCACTTGCTCTTTGATAACTCGGATGGACTATGGCAACCGCGTCTCCACCAGCGGAGCAACTTGCGATACGGACTTTTGGAACCGCGCAATTGCGACGTAAACTCGGTGAGTTTTGTCACCTGCCGTCGTCGCAAGGATCAGGCAAATCGAGACTTGCGCAATCGACAGGTGACAAAAAGAGGGACTTTTCGCGCGAAAGTTGGGACCCCAGGCGACGTGCCAAAAGTGACAAAACCCGGCCTACGTTCATACGCGAGAACAGGTTTTTGTGACCTAAACTTGCGGTATGACCGCTACACTCCTAACGCACGAATCGACAACTCCGCAGAGAATCGCCACCCGCCGGGTGCTGCACGTCATCAACGGCGAGCACTACTCGGGGGCGGAACGGGTGCAGGACCTGTTGGCCCAGGAACTGCCCCACTGTGGCTTCGAAGTCGGCTTTGCCTGTGTGAAGCCCGGGCGATTTCCTGAAGCACGGCACTACCAACAGGCGCCGCTCTACCGCACGCCGATGCGGGGGCGATTCGATCTGCGTTGTGGCAGAGAACTCGCCAAGTTGATCCGCCGCGAAGACTTTGCCCTCGTGCATGCCCATACGCCACGCTCGCTCTTGGCCGGCATGGTCGCGGCTCGCGAGGCGGGGGTGCCACTGGTTTATCATGTGCATAGCCCGACGGGCAAAGACTCAACGCGTCGCATCCAGAACTTTGTTAACGACCGTATGGAGCGCTGGCTGCTACGACACGCGGCGAAGCTGATCGCCGTCTCGCCCAGCCTGGCCGACCTGATGGTTCGCCAAGGTTTTGCTCCCGAGCAGGTCGTCTACGTTCCCAACGGCGTGCCGAGCGTGACGCCCATCACCCGGCTGCGTCCTCACAGAACATGGACGCTCTGCATGGCGGCCTTATTCCGGCCACGCAAGGGGATCGAAGTTCTGCTGGAAGCGCTGGCGATCCTCCGAACCCAGGGGCGAGACGTGCAACTCTTGGCCGTGGGGCCTTTTGAAACGTCCGGCTACGAGGAGGAAGTGCTTTCGCTGGTATCAAAGCTGGGCCTGACCGACGCCATCGAATGGACCGGCTTCGTGAGCGACGTGCCCGCCGAGCTTCGACACGCCGATCTTTTCGTGCTCCCCAGCCTGTTTGGCGAGGGGCTGCCGATGGTCGTATTGGAAGCGATGGCCGCGAGCTTGCCGGTGATCGCCAGCAATGTGGAAGGGATACCCACTGCAATTCGCGATGGGCTCGATGGATTGCTCGTCGAGCCGAACGATCCCGAGCAACTCGCCGCCGCGATTGGCGAAATCATCGCGACAGATAGCCGCTATGACTATCAGACGATGTGCGAGAATGCCCGCGAACAACACGCGAACAAGTTCTCAGCGGAAGCCATGGCCCAAGGCGTGGCACAGGTTTACCGCGACGTGCTCGATAGTTAACCGGCATCGTCGCGATGCCGATCTCTCGCAATAACGCTGCCAAGTTTACTTCAACTGCGTCGTCGCCGGTTGCGTCGCCTGCGGAGCGGATGGCATTTCTTCCACAACGCGCGTCCACCCCAGTGGCGTGCGTGGCGAGCTAAACAGCGAGCCGAACAACGCATCGAGCGTCCCATTCACGGTCGGTTGCTCGAACATGTACACCGACCGGTTCCGGCCGTTAGGCATATGCATCTGAATCGCCGAGGGCATCATCGTCTTGCGATTGAGCATGATGTCGACGTGGTGATAGTTGGCGGCGTCGGCCTGCAAGCGTGGGTAGGCTTCGAGCCAGATTGTCCCTTCGTCAGACTTGAGGCTGCGAATCCAATAGCGCTGCTTCAACTTGTCGGCTTCGGCACCAAACAGAAAGGGTAGGGGACCATCGACGATCGATTGTCCCCGCATTTCCTCGGGCAACGGTTGGACGACAAGCTGCTTCTTGTCGTGCTTATATTCGAAGATCGCCTTGCCGTCGCAAACCCAGTGCTCACCGACTTCTTGCTTCTGAGCTTCATAAACTCCCGGCGAGGTTTCGTCCTTCTTCACATAGCGTTCGATTTCGCTGATCTTGAAGCTCCCTTTATCAGGCTTCGAGTAGGAAAGCTGACCCTGGCTCTTGATTGCCGGATCGTTCGCGGGTCCAAACACGGGATCGTATTCCCAGCGATTGAACTTGCAGTCGAACGTCTTCACGTCCTTGGATTTGTTTTCCCACATTTGCAGGATCTGATCGACGAATTGCTGCTCAACATCGCTCAATTGAAACGGCGGGCCCATTGGGGCGGGTTGAGCCGGGGGGGTGGGAGTCGTCCCTTCCGCCGGCGGTTGGGCAGGAACGGATGCCACTTGAGCAAGCGGAGCACCCATCGTTTGAGCCTGCGAAATATTGGGCGTTTGCGCGACGGCAGTCGCTATCGGCTGCTGAGCCGTTGGAGTGGTCAGTGGGGGAGAATACTGTGTTTGAGCAATCGCCGTTACGGAAAACGAGGTGGCCAAAAGTAACGCAAAAATATGCTGCTTGAGATGCATGGGTGTAGTCTCTCAATAGGCGTGTTGTCGAGACACGCTTAGACAGGTTCGAACACGAAATCCGCCGACGTTTGCCGTCGGCAGCGGGGCGGGGAGGATAGCAACCGGCACGATTCGCCACTAGGGCGATCCGAGAAATATCCATAACGTATTTTCGACGGCACGTGAGCCCGCCTTGACTTCCTGCCAGCAATGCGCGCAGTATGCCGGAAGTATCAATTGCACTCAGGAATTTGTGATGGAAATCCGCTGGAAAGCCAGTTTCTCGGCCAGTTGTCTCCATTCCGTGTGCTGCCTGCACAAGGGTTGGCCGGCCGTCGACATGCAGTTAGGAGATTTGATCTTCGAACCGGCCGAACAGCTTGTTGCGGCCATCGGTGAGAATCATTTGCCAGTCGCAGAAACCCTCACCGAATTGGCGATCCTCGCGAGCGACTATGAAAACAACCGCCAGTTGGTCGAAGTCGCTCTTAAACGACTACATGGAAACCCTTCCGAATCCACCGTGAGCCAAGTCGCAGCGGCGATCAGCGGGCTTGAATCAAGAGTTCTCACGAGCCGAGCGGAACTGGTTGAGGAACTGGCCCTACGAGGCAGACCGCTGCAACAACAATGGCAAGCTCGCGGGCCCGGATTGCTGCACCAAGTGCGAAGGCTCACCGAGGAAAACTTCGTGGCCTCCTCCGCGGAAGTGACATTGGTTACGCCGTGGGTGGGAGGATACGGCTATGGCCATCTCAAATCAAATCGTGTGCTGCTGGAGGCCATGCTCGCCGACCCGCATGATGATCTGCCCGAAACTTTGCGGCTCGGTTGGTTGCTAGCACAACTCAACGCCGATTTACCCATATATAGCGAACCGATCCCGGCGGATCGCCTATTACTAGTTGCTCAACTCGCGACACTACCCGTTATCCTAACTGCCGCCGAAGGCGTGGAGTGGGGTACGTGCAATCTTTCCACGATCGAACAGGCGATCACATGCTGGCAAATTATGCCAAAACCGGCATCACAGCTTGCCGCGCAACTCTGGCGATGGTGGCAAGCTTACCAAGAGGGAACCGCTCCGTGGCTGGTGGCATGGCGTGGTTTGGAAGCGCTGTTGGGATGAAATCGCGAAAATGCTACCGTTTGGCAAACGATTTCCGCACTCAACTTCGAGTTGACCATGCTCAAGCAATTTGCCTGCAGTCTACTACTGCTTCTAACAACGACCGCGAGCGCGGAAGAATCCGCTGTTCAACCCGCAACTCACAATGCCTCTGTTGCGCAGCCAACAACTATCCGGTTTACACAACAACCGACGTCCGTTGGCGAACGCGTTGTCCAGCGCGTCGGTATGGAGCTCAATCTCCATACGATCATCAAGCAAGCTGACCAAGTGGCTCATGAAGGCTCCACAGGGCTCCGCCGTCGCCAAGAGCGCGACATTCAGGTGATTGAAGTCGTGGAAGGCAAGGCACGACAAGCCAAGGTGACTTATCCGCTCTCGCGGTTGATGTCGCCTGAGAACGAAAATCCCACGGATGAAATTGCCCAAGTTGTCGAAGGCAAAAGCTATCTCATCACTCGCGAGAATGATCGTCTTTTTATCACCGATGCGGAAGGATCGATTCCAACCAGCGAAGAGTATGAAATCGTCGCCAGCACGATGGAAAGCTTTGGCAAACCCAATCCGCTGGCCGAATACTTGCTGTCTCGCGAGGTTCGCGTCGGTGAGATTCTTCAAGTTCCCACGGAACTGGCAACCAAGATGATCGGTTTCGATTCGCTGGGCGAGGTGCAAAAGTTCGAGATGCTGCTGGTCGAGATCAAGGACATCAATCAGAAAAAGTGCGCCGTGTTCAATGCCACGATCCTGGCAAAAGGCAAGCCCGAGAACCCGCTCGAAGTCGAGGCCCACGGCGCGGTGGTCATCGAACTCGCGACCTGCCGCACCATTGAAGCCACGCTCACCGGTCCAATTTCAATGCTCTCCACCGACCAAGGCACCGAGTACAGTGCCTCCGGAAACTTGCTGCTGGCGATTCGTTCGCAATACGGCACCGCAAAATAATTTCCAAGATCACCGCTGGTTTGTCGAATTCATGCTGAAACGACAGGCCCAAACCAGCGAAAAATGGCTTTTCTTTTCCCCTTTCCACTAGCGACGTATAATTGCGTCGAAAATAGGCGCTCGAAATTCTCGCACAAAACGTCTGTATGACACCTTTAGGTTTTCGCAACCCGTTTGGGCATCGACGGACGATCTGGCCATGGCTGGGCTGTTGGCTCGCCTTTGCAGTTCTTCCCGTGCAGGCTGTCGACGTCGATCCGGATCCTAAAGACGCGCCTGCGAGCAAGAACTTGGCTGGCCTCGTACGCGTGCAACTTCCACTGACGGGAAGTGCCGACCAAGCCCTGCAAACGACTATCCGCCGCGTTCGGGATGAACTTGTAAAGCAATCCCGTCTGACCAAAGACTCGCGGCGGCCGCTCTTGATTTTGCAACTCGATGCCCGACCACAAAATGAAGAAGCCGGCGATGGCAGCCAATTTGAACGTGCGTTTGCTCTCGCTCGCTTTCTCTGCAGCCGCGAAATGGCCGACGTAAAAATCGTCGCGTTTATTCCCCGCACACTCAATGGGCACGGTGTCTTGCTGGCATTGGCCTCGGAAGAAATTGTCATGGCCCCCGACGCGATGATCGGTAATGCGGGTGCTGATGAGGCCACTGACGAATCTATTCGTCAAACCCTGGTCGCCGCCTATCGGGAAATCGCCGAAACCCGGTTGACCATTCCCGTGGCGCTTGCCGTGGCGATGATTGATCCCACGGTCGAGGTGCTGCAAGTCGAAGCCGAAGATGGCACGCACTTTCTCACCCGCGAAGAATTTGAAAAATTTGCCGCCGACCATGAGATCGTGGAAGAAAAAGTTTTGGTTCCCGCAGGAACGCTTGCCGAGTTTGACGGCCGCGAAGGTCGCCGTTTTGGCTTTGTTAAATATTTAGCCTCAACCCGTGACGGATTGGCCACGGCCTTGAATGTGTCGGCCGACGCACTTGTGGAGAATGAATCTCTTGCCAGCGAATGGCGACCCGTTGTGATCGATATCAGTGGCGAGCTAACTCCAAAACTCGCAAGCCGCATGGAAACTTTGCTAGGGGCCGCTGTTCAACAACAAGGTGCCAACTGGATCTGCGTGAGAATTGATAGCGCTGGCGGTGATCTCGAAGCAGGCATCCGCATGGCCTCTGCACTGGCACGATTGGATGCGAATTCTGTGCGAACCGTGGCTTACGTGCCGTCGGAAGCGACTGGCGCGGCGGCCTTGGTGGCTTTATCCTGCGACCAATTGGCTATGCATCCAACGGCGCGACTAAGCAGTGCATTGCCTGTTGCCATGGAAAAGGGCAAGCCACGGATCAAGAATCGTCCCCTCGGTCCGGAAGATGCTCAGCTTGCTGCCGCTGTGCAATCGATCCGCCAATCTCTTGCCCCGCGAACGGATTACACGTGGTCGCTCTTGGCAAAACTGGTCGATCCCAATCTGGAACTGGCCCAATATCAGAACAAAGCTACTGGTGAAGTTCGGTTGATGAGCCCCGCAGAACAAGCGGAGCAGCCCGATTCCGTCAGTTGGCATCAAGGTCAAGTGTTGTCGCCCAAAAATGAAAGACTGGTGCTCGATGGCCAACAAGCGCACGAACGGGGCATTGCCTGGCACACGGTTGATACCTTTGACGAATTGAAACAGCAGTTTGGTCTGACAGGAGAAGTTCCCAATCCGCAACCCAATTTGGCACTTGAGTTTATCGAGGCACTGGCTACTCCCGAGTTGGCGATCATTCTGCTGATGGTCGGATTTGCAGGAATTTATATCGAGTTCCGCACACCGGGTGTCGGCTTAGGGGCCTTTGTGGGTGCAGTCGCTTTGCTGCTGTTCTTTTGGAGTAAGTATCTCGACGGCACGGCCGGCTGGTTGGAGGCACTGTTATTCGTCGCGGGTCTAAGTTTCGTGATGCTGGAAGTCTTTGTGCTTCCCGGCTTTGGCATCTTTGGCCTGGGGGGCGGCGCGATGATGCTCGCCTCGCTCGTATTGGCCAGTCTGACATTTGTCCGGCCTCACAGCGAAGTAGAACTCGAGGAGCTTGCGCGTTCGGTCGGCACGGTCGCACTCTCGGGGCTGGGCGTGATGGCATTTATACTCATTTCGCGGCGCTATCTTCCTCAAGCCCCCTTATTCCGTAACATTGTCCTTGAACCACCCGTTGGTGACGAACTGAACGAACTTGGTCATCGCGAATCGGTTGCCGATTTCTCGGCACTCATCGGCGCCAAAGGTTATGCCGCCACGGATTTGCGTCCGGCGGGAAAAGCGCGGATTAACCACGAACTCGTCGACGTGATCGCCGAAGCCGAGCCGCTCGACAACGGTACACCGATTGTGGTCATCGAAACTCGCGGCAACCGAATTGTTGTCCGCTCCGCAAGATAGGCTCAAGAGGGCCTAGGCCAGATCGGCTCTGCACCGCTTGGCATTTTCGTAGTAGAATCGTCTTGCTAAGTGTCGCCGGAGCTTTCGCTTTATGACGGGATTAGATCCTTTTACTTGGGCCATTATTCTGATGCTCATCGGCTGCGCGCTGGTGGTGCTTGAGGTTTTCGTCCCCTCAGGGGGAATTCTCGGCATGCTCTCGGGGTTTGCCATTCTCGGAAGCATCATCTTTGCTTTCCGTCGGGATCCAACGGCCGGTATGGTGTTTGTCCTCATTTCGTTAGTAGCCGTACCCACCTTACTCGCGCTGGCATTTCGAGTTTGGCCCCACACGCCCATGGGCAAAGCCTTTCTGGGGGAGCTCCCTTCCGAGGACGAACTTAAGCCGATTGATGTCCGTCGCGAGCTTGTCGGTCGCTCTGGCGTGGCCAAAACAATGATGCTTCCCTCGGGTTCCGTGTTGGTCGATGGACACTGGCTGGATGCCGTTTCTCAAGGCGATGCCATCGAGTCGGGAGAGCCGATTGTCGTGGTCGAGGTGCGTGCCAATCGTGTCGTTGTCCGCCGAGCAGAACCTGACGAGACGCAACAAATCTCGAACCAATCGCCGGACATTCTCTCAAAACCACTCGATGAATTGGACCTCGAAGGATTCGAGGATGAGCCGCTGGGCTAATGCTCGATCTTGCATTTGGCCATCCCAAGGGGTACAAAAACCTCTGTGACGCAAGGGCTTATGATCGCTGAGGGGATAAACTTCATGAACTGGCACCTGACTATGACTCCCTCATTGGGAGCCATTTCGACGACCGTTATTTTGGTTTTGGGCTTCATAGGTCTTGTCATCTTCATGATCTTTTTCGCGGTATTTGCGCGATACGCTCGGTTGTGGATTCAGTCAGTCAGCACAGGAGCCCGCGTCGGTATTTTCGATCTGTTGCGCATGACCTTTCGTAAGGTGAATCCGACGGTCATCCTCCGCAGCAAAATCATGGCTATCCAGGCCGGCATCACCGAAGCTGAAGGAATCACAACTAAAGCTTTGGAAGCCCATTATCTTTCCGGTGGCAATGTGCCGTTGGTGATTCGCTCGATGATTGCCGCTCGCAAAGCCAAGATCATCGACCTCGATTTCAAGCGAGCAACGGCCATCGATCTGGCTGGGCGGAATATCCTTGAAGCCGTGCAGACAAGCGTTTATCCGAAAGTCATCGATTGTCCTTCGCGGCAATCAAAACGCCCCACGTTGGATGCCGTCGCCAAAAATGGCATTCAACTGAAGGTCAAGGCCCGAGTCACCGTGCGGGCGAATCTCAATCAATTGATCGGTGGAGCTGGCGAAGAAACCATCATTGCCCGCGTCGGCGAGGGAATTGTCAGTGCTATTGGTTCGGCGGAAACGCATGCTCACGTTCTAGAGAATCCTGACACGATTTCCAAAGCCGTGCTGGCGCGAAAATTGGATTCCCAAACGGCATTCGAAATTGTTTCGATCGATATCGCTGATATCGACGTGGGTGACAACATTGGGGCTCGTTTGCAGGCCGATCAGGCTGAAGCCGACACGCGCGTGGCCCGTGCCGCGGCAGAAGGCCGGCGTGCGATGGCCGTTTCTCAAGAGCAAGAGAACATTGCAATGATGGAAGAAAATCGCGCTCGGCTCGTGGAATCAGAGGCTGAAATTCCTAAAGCCATCGCCGAGGCCTTTCGCAGTGGCCGCTTGGGGATACTGGATTACTACAAACTCAAGAATGTACAAGCCGACACCGACATGCGCGAATCGATCGCGGGCGTTGGCGCCTCTCGCCGCGAGTAAAATGCTTTACTGATGCAACATTTAGCAATCTACATCATCGCCGCGAACTGGATGGAATGGGTTTTCCCCGTCATCGTGTTCATTCTTTACACGCTTGGCCAGTTGATGTCGGCCCGAGGAAATAAGGCCAAGCAACCGCCGCGAGTTCCCAAACCTCGCGATCCCGCCGCACCTCCGCAAAAGCCTCGTACGCTTGAAGAGAAGCTGCGTGGTGAGGTCGAGGATTTTTTACGCCAAGTTCGTGGCGATCAACCCGAAGCCGAGGAGCCATCCCCCGTGGTTGTCGCTCAGCGGCCGGTTGTCGTTAAGGTCGAGCAAACGCCCAGAAGAATTGTTGAACTGGAAAAGCCTCGCGAAAGCATTCAAGAGTCTGTCGCCAAACACATGAGCACGGCGGACATTACCCAACATGCTCACGCGTTAGGTGCTGATGTTGGTCAGGCCGACGAAAGATTGGTGGCCCACCTCCACCAGACATTTCAACACCAAATCGGAACGCTCGAACCGAAGCAAGAACAACCCCGACCAATAAAGCGGCAAAACAAAGCCGCCGCCGAGATTGCCGAATTGCTCCGCAGTCCGAAGGGGATGCGGCAAGCCATCATTGCGAGCGAAATCTTACGCCGCCCGGAGATTTAACCAATGCCTCTCTACGATTTCGTCTGCCGTGATTGCCATAAAGAACAGGAACTTCTGGTCCGGGGCGAGGAAACCCCCTCCTGTGAGGCCTGCGGCAGCGGCCAGCTCACGAAACTTCTTAGCGCGCCGGTCGCCCATTCGGCCTCGGCGCACAGCAGCTCTCCCCGGTCACTCCCTGGCGGTGGGTGTGGGTCAGGATGTGCCTGTCACGGCTAAAATTTGCCTATCGGGCAGCCTCGCAGATAGAATTGCCGGTAGAACCTGTAGTTTTCCCAGGGAAATCCCGCAGCTTCACCCAGATTGCCTCAAGCGAAAGTTTGACACTCTTTTCGCACCCTGATTATACTGCGACTAGTGCAATTATCTCTTGTCGTGGCAGAGATTTGGGACTTGTCGAGGCCGATCTGACCTCCAAATCCCCGACTTTGCCGACAGAACGAGGTTTGCAAACGAAGCATCGGAGGCTTCCCTTTACCGGAACATATCCTTCGCGGACGACCTAGGTTGGTTGCCGCTGAGGCAGTGTCGGAAGCTCGGGTCGTGTTGATACGCCTGGTTTCCCCATGAGGAAGTGAATTCGATGAATTTTTTCGGCAAAGTTTTGATCGCCCTCACTGCCATCGCGTCCATTTTCTTGCTGGCCGCGTCGCTCATGGTTTATGCGACTCACCGGAATTGGAAGGACGACTACGATAAGCTCAAAACCCAGCTCACGGCGGCCCAAACCGCCAATCAAGAACTGGAAGCCACAAAGAACTCGCTGGAAAGCCAACTGACGGCTGAGAAAGATTATGCCGTTCAAGAGGCCAGCAAGCTCGTCCTGGAACGCGATCAGCTGGCGAAGCAGAATGCCGATATTGGGAAACGCCTTGAGCAGCTTGATCAAACTCAACGCGATCAAGCCGCGGCACTCGCTGCCACTCAGGCCAACAACGAAAAGCTGACCGGCCAAGTGGCTGCACTCCGGGGTGAGATTCGCACAAATCAATCCGAACGCGACCACGCGTTCACAACGGCACTCCAAGCCACCGACGATCTCCATCAAGCCGATAACGAACTGACCGTCTTGCGTGAACGCAATTCGCAACTCGCGCAAGAAGTCGGCAACAAGACGGCCCTGCTTGATGAAAACGGAATCGATCCTGCCACCGATCCCGGTGCGATCGTGCCGCGTGTTCGGGGCATCGTGAGCAAGACTCAAAGCACCTCCGGCAGCCAGCTGATCGAGGTCACAGTCGGTGCTGACGACGGCCTCAAACCTGGCCACACCGTCGAAGTCTTCCGCGGTGACCGCTATCTCGGCCGGGCAGAAATCCTCAAGACGGAGCCGGATCGCGCCGTGGGCCGCATTCTTCGCCAATTCCAACAGGGACAGATTGAGGAGGGCGACGATGTCGCAACCAGATTTAGAATCAGTTAGCATGCCAAGCGTTATCAACAAAAAACCACGCTACGACGTCTATTTCGTCATGCTGCTGGTTTCGTTGATTGCGATCTTGATTGGCTGCCTGTTCCTGTTCCTGGAAATCCGTGCCTACGGTGGCTGGGGAGCCTGGAATGGCTCGCCATTGAGTTCAGTGACTCCATCCTTCGGCGACGCACTGCCGCGCTATTTGTGCTGATCAGGGGTTGCTCACGCACCCGCATCGGGCTGGCGCTGCGCGAGTTCGCGGTCGAGGTCCAATAACGAGGCGGGATCGTTCTGCACTAAATGAAATTTGTGCACGACCTCACGAGCCGTTTTCTCTTCTTCGACTTGTTCGGTGATAAACCACTCGAGCTCGACGAGCGCAGCGAAGGCTTTTTCTTGAAAGGCCAGTTCATAAAGCTTGTCGATTTGCGAGGTCACCTTTTGCTCCTGTGCAAACGCTTTCTCAAAGACTTGCACCACCGAAGCAAATTCGTTCTCAGGAGCTGCAATCGGCTTCAAGACCACTTTGGCATTCCGGGCCAAGAGGAAGTCGTACAGCTTATGGGCATGGATCTTTTCTTCTTCGCTTTGAAGACGCATCCAATGCGCACAGCCCGTGAATTGCTCGTGCTGACACCAGGCCGCCATTGAGAGATAGCTGTAAGACGAGAACAGTTCATTATTGATCTGTTCATTGATGGCATCTTGCATCACTTGCGTGAACATGGCGTTACTCCTGTGCGAATGGGTTACTTGTCACCCAAATTGTAAAAGCCTGACCGTGGGTGTCTACATCACGCGGCGATTCTTGCAGCAAAGAAAAAGGCTCGTCGTCACGAATTGACGACGAGCCTCAATCTCATCAATAACCACTTATTCGCCGAGAGACATGAAACTGAATCTCGACATTCAAGTGGGCCCGACTGGAGTTGAACCAGCACGCCCTTTCGGGCACATGCCCCTCAAGCATGCGCGTCTGCCTATTCCGCCACGAGCCCTAGTTATTTTGAAAACACTGCACGGCCGACCTCCAATTGTCGGCAATCCATCGAGTCTACCTTGACCCGTCCGTCCGTCAACCCGCACTCCCCACGACTAAACCCCGATTTCGCCGACAAAATCGCGCAAAATGGCGGAATTGCCCCCACTGTTTCGCTGGTTTTTCGCCGTGCCAATACGGTACAATCAACGGTCCACGCGGCCCGACATTCATCCCGGGCTCACGCACCCTCCTCCACGGTCTCTGTCGATCATGCCCGCCGGAAACAAATCTCACCTGCAATCCCGCGGCAAGTCGATTCGATATCGGCTGCAGCGTGGATACGCTTGTGCCGGCCTGTTGATAATGACAGTCTTTCTCGCTCCAGCGTTCGCGGCGAGCGAGGCCGACCTGGAGCAGTTCCGCACGCAGGTCGAACCGATCCTCATTGAGAAATGCTACGACTGCCACGGCAATGGGATGAACGAAGGCAGTGTTGCGTTCGATAGTTTTTCCTCGCAGGCCGAGTTGGTCGACGATCCACAGCTTTGGTGGCGTGCCTTGCGAATGGTCCGTGCGGGCATGATGCCGCCAACCGATATGACGCCGCTGACTGATGCCGAAAAGCAAACCCTGGAAACATGGATCAAGCGTTCCGCATTCCATGGGGACCCAGCGAATCCTGATCCGGGGCACGTCACGCTCCGTCGACTGAATCGCAACGAATATCGCAACACAATTCGCGATCTGATGGGGGTCGACTTCGACGCGCAAAGCGACTTCCCTCAAGACGACAGCGGCCATGGTTTTGACAACATCGGCAGCGTACTCACGGTATCTCCGCTGCTGCTGGAAAAGTATTTATCTGCTGCCCGGACAATCGTTTCCCAAGCCGTTCCATTAACTAGCAAAATGGCTCCGGAAAAAACAATCACCGGTATGGAGTTCCAACCGGAAGGTGCTGACCCCAACCAAAAAGAGCAGGGGCCACGATGGCTCTCTTATTATGAACAGGGTTGGGTATCGCATCGCGTGAAAATTGAGCACGCCGGGCAATATCAAATTCAGGTCAATCTGAGTGCCGATGAAAAATATCTCGACGGCGAGTTTGATTACAACAAATGCCGATTGACGTTTTCCGTCGATGGTATGGGCAAACTTAATGAAGAGTTCAGTCGCCAAGGCCACAAACCCTACCAATTCACTTACGACGTCGATTGGCAACCGGGTGAACACGAGCTGATTTTCGAACTCACGCCGCTCACCCCTGATGAAAAGCATGTCCGCGATCTCAGCATGCGGATTAAGTCGGTCGTCATTAAGGGCCCCCTGAACGACGAACATGGAATACCCGTACCCAATTATGCCAAGTTTTTCCCTCGCAAAGTTCCCAACGGAGCCAAAGCTCGTCAGGCTTATGCTCGGCAGATATTGAAGAAATTTGCCACAAAGGCTTACAGGCGGCCGGTCGACGCGGAAACGCTCGATCGCTTGGTCGCTCTTGCCGAGCAGCATTACTCTCACCCGGGAAACACATTTGAATCTGGCATCGCCGAGTCTATGACGGCCGTGTTGGCTTCACCTCGATTTCTGTTTCGCGAAGAAGTCGCTGTAACACCGGAAGCCGCAGCCGAGTTTCCTTATCTCGACGATTATTCCCTCGCATCGCGACTCTCCTACTTCCTATGGTCGACAATGCCCGACGACGAGCTGATGCGCCTCGCCGCCGAAGGAAAGTTACGCGAGAATTTGCCTGCTCAATTTGAGCGAATGTTCAATGATCCGCGATCAGAGCAATTTATTCGGCATTTCGTTGGCCAATGGCTACGGGCTCGCGATATTCAGAACGTGATTGTCAACGCCGTAGAAGTCATGCGTCACGATGCGCCGCCCAATAAAGAGGATATCGAGGCTCGGAAACGATTCCGTGAACTGGTCAGCAAACCCCGCGATCAATTCACTGAAGAACAGCGTGCCGAGTTTGAACAACTCCGGCAGCAATTCGCTGAGAGATTTCGTGAATTCCAGAACTTTGAACTCAATCCTGAACTGCGCCGCTCGATGCGACGTGAATCCGAACTGGTTTTCGAAACCGTTCTTCGCGAGGATCGTCCGCTGGATGAGTTGCTGGATGCCGACTATACGTTCCTTAACGAACAGCTTGCTAAGCACTATGGCATCGAGGGAGTTAAGGGCAAAAAGATGCGGCTGGTGAATCTGCCAACCGACAACCCGCGCGGTGGGATTCTCACGCAAGGAACCGTCCTGGCTGTGACATCCAATCCCGATCGAACTTCACCGGTCAAACGCGGGTTGTTTGTGCTCGACAATATTCTGGGCACACCACCTCCACCTCCACCACCGAATGTCCCGCTGCTGGAAGATGCCGCCAAAGGTCAAGATGGTGCGCCGCTCACCGTGCGAGAATCGTTGGCGCTCCATCGCGAAGCACCTTTGTGCAGTTCGTGCCACAACCGGATGGACCCCTTAGGCCTCGCGCTCGAGCGGTTTAACGCACTTGGCAGATGGCGCGAAACCGATCAAGGCAAGCCCATTGATTCCGCCGGCGCGTTGATCACTGGTGAGGAATTTAACGATATTAATGAACTCAAGCGGGTTTTGGTCGCTAACCATCGCCAAGAATTCTACCGCTGCTTGACCGAAAAGCTGCTTACCTATGCCTTGGGCCGTGGAATCGAGTATCATGATACAGAGACGGTCGATGCGATCGTGGCTCAATTGGAAGCCAACGAAGGCCGACCGTCGGCGCTTTTGAAAGGGATTATCGCGAGCGCGGCCTTTCAGAAATGTCGTCCTGTCGAGCAGGCCGATGGCACAGCGGCGATCAAGACGGCTAGCTACTCAGGGTCTCAACTCCCGGAGAACGATTGATGTCTCATCGCGATAGCAACTCAAACGGCAAATATCCCCGCCGGCATTTTTTGCGAGGCTTGGGCGCGAGCATTGCCGTTCCAGCTCTGGCTTCGCTGACGGGCACACGACTCCTCGCCGCTGAATCTGCCGCCAACTTGGCGGTGACGCCTGCTGGTGCGCCACTGCGTACAGCATTTGTCTATTTTCCTAACGGTGCGATTCCAGCTTCGTGGTGGCCTTCGCAAACTGGCACAGACTTCACCCTCACGGGCACTTTAGAACCACTCGACAAGCTCAAAAGCACATTACAGATTTTCGGCGGACTCGATCAAGTGAATGCCGAAGCCGGTCCGGATGGCGCGGGCGATCATGCCCGAGGCAATTCCGTATTCTTGACCGGTGTGCGGCTTCAGAAGAGTGCCACCGATGCCCGCGCGGGGATTTCCATCGATCAAGAGATCGCTCGGCAAGTTGGCGATCAAACCTTGCTCCCTTCGCTGGAGCTATCCAGCGACACCGAGCGCCCGTCGGGAAGTTGCGATTCTGGTTATGCTTGTGCCTATCAACAAACCGTCTCGTGGAAGTCGGCCACTACGCCGATGCCTCCCGAACGCAATCCCCGGCTTGTGTTTGAACGCTTGTTTGGTGCAGGCTCCCCCGGCGAACGGGCCGCGAATCTTGCCCAACGCCGAGCTGGCCAGCGTTCGATTCTCGATTTCGTGATTCAAGATGCCCGGCAGATGCAGAACCGGTTGGGCACACAAGATCGGGAAAAGCTCGACCAATATCTCACCGGCGTTCGTGAGATCGAACAACGGCTCGAGCGCTCCGAGCGGATGGCCGCAACCAAAGACCCTGGCTTGCCAGCCCCCGCGGGTGTTTCGCAAGATTTCAGTGAGCACGTCGGCATCACGTTCGACATGATGCTGCTGGCATTTCAGTGCGACCTGACTCGCGTGGCCAGCATGATGCTTGCTCACGATGGTAGCAACCGCTCGTTTGAACACATCGGCATTACTGAAGGGCATCACGAGCTGACCCACCATCGCAACGATGAACAGCGAATTCAAAAAGTGGCTCAGATCGATCGCTGGTATGTCGAGCAATTCGCCAAGTTCTTGGAACGTCTGAAAAACACGCCCGACGTCGACGGCAAATCCTTGCTCGACAATTCAATGATCGTCTACGGCAGCGGCAACGCCGATGGCAATCGCCACACACACTCGAACTTGCCGGTCATCCTGGCTGGCGGTGGCGGAGGCACGCTCACCCCAGGCCGACACGTCAATCACGGCTCCAAACCGCTGTGCGACCTCTTCTTAAGCATCGCCGACCGCATGGGTGCCACCGGCCTAGAACGCTTCGGCGATTCGACGGGGCGGCTGAAGGACGTTTAACGCTAGCTGCCACTACGGCTTAGGCTGTGGTACTACTGGAATGCGAATCACGAGGTCGCTTTTTTCTCGGTCGACTTCTTGGTGATTCGATTGCCATTCCCCGTTGCGTATCTGGCCGTATAGATCACTTGCGCCGTCATCAGCTTCGTTCTCGAATACGCTGTAGAGCAGAAAGCCATTTTCTTGCCTCTCGTATTGCAGAGGTTCTTCGGTGTATAGGTCCTTCGGAATTTCCGGCAAGATGGAGCGACTGAGCTCGGCAAGCTTATCGGGATAGTGTCCATGCTCCGCTTTGTAGACAGCAAGCGCCGCGGCGATCCTAGTGAGCATTAAATACTGTTCGTGTTGATCGAAGCTATCACATAGATCCTTTAAAGCGGGAAATGTGTACAAAAAGAAAATTTCACCGATAACATTACTTCGAAATGTCTGCGAAAGCCCACCGAGCTTTGCAATCGAAGAGGTTTCCTTAGCTTCTTGCTCGAACTCTTGTTCAAGTTTTGTGGATTGTACAACGCGCTTCTTGCGGTCCTGAATACGTGATGTCAACACAATTTTATCATATCGTTCGTTTATCCATCTTAGTGATAGATTGAGATCTACTCCTGCCTTCACAATTTTGTCTACACTTTCATCTTTCTCTTCTGAAGTCATACCTCCCAAGCGACCGGTAGTCATCCTTAGCATATAATCAAGGGACATCATACGCTCGGCATTATTCAGAACAGCTGAGAAGTCAATCGAGCACTCTACCTTAACCAAATTGTCCAATATCTGGCGCGCTAGTTTGGGTGAAACTTCAGGCAAAGACAGTAACACGCACGCTCCACTAAACCCTTTCTCTCGAACATGCATACGCATTAATTGCTCAGCAATCATGTGCCCTGACGGAACGTGCTCGCCGAGCGCAATACAAGCTCGACAGTCAGCCCACGCTCCTTCTAAATCATTCTCTGCAGCGAGATTCATCGCTCTTGCCATTAAAGCGCGAGCAGCTATCCGGATGCCAGTTGCATGTTGCAATTGAATGTCCAAGACCGACACTGTCCGGTCGACCAAAAGATTAGGATAAGGGCTGTAAAACTCAGGCTTACCGGAGGCCTCGACCAACAGATCAAGTGCAGGTTCATTCTCAGCCAGCCATTTGCCAAGCGGAGGGACATCTCTGTCCGTCCAAGGATTGGCCTGAACCCAGGCCACGTACTCTTCAGCTAATTTCTCAAGTTCCTCAACGTCAGAACTTCTTCCCGTGTCACGAAGCCACTCAACAACGGCCTGAATATTTGATTTGTCTTCCAACGGAGTCAGCGGTTTGACTATGCTTTCTCGCGTCAAACCAATCTCATCTGAAAGACGATCGAACTGCTCATCGTCCATCTCGCCTTGCCCCATGGCCTGCCAGAAAGGAACCGCTCCATTTTGTTCAGGAGTCATCTCCTTGTGCGCAAATTCCTGCATCGCCAGCGCGTAGTTGGGTAGTCCATCACCAGCCAGCGGCTCGATAATGAACGTGGTTTCTTTCGAGAGCTCAATAGGTTTTGCTGGCAGTTCGCACAGTAAGCTTGGTAGCAGGCCGATCAATAATAAAAGCGTGGACATCGCAGCCTCTTCGAATAAAAAAAGCGGAGGGCAAAAACCCTCCGCTTGATTATTATCACAACCAACCGGAACCGCCAAGCGAATCTCTCACTCCGCCGGCGGTTCAATCGGTGGCTCGGGTGAACCTTCGACCGCTGCTTCACCTGAATCGACAACGTTCTCGTCTTGCGGTACCCGCACGACGGCCGTGAGGGTATCCCCTTCATCGAGCGACATGATCCGCACGCCCTGCGTGTTGCGACCGATCTGATTGAAGTCACTCACCTTAACGCGTTGAATCTTGCCGCGGGCGGTCATCATCATCAGTTCATCGGTATCGTCCACGCGAACGATGTCGACCACGGGACCGTTGCGGTCGGTCGTTTTGATGTCCCGCACACCCTTACCGCCACGATTTTGCGTGCGATAGCGGAATGAGCTGCTTGCTTCGTCGACCGCATCTTCCGATTCGTTTTCCACGGGTGTGGACTCGGCCGATTCGTCTTCAGGGATTTCATCGACCGGCGCGCTGGGACCAAATGGCGTCCGCTTGCCGTACCCGTTGGCACAGGCGGTGAACAGCGTCGCATTAGGATCAGCAACCACCATACCCACTAGCGAATCGCCCTTCGTGAGTGAGATACCCTTGACCCCGCTCGTATTGCGACCCATCGGCCGGGCATCGGCCTCATTGAAGCGAATCGCCATTCCCTTGGCCGTCGAAAGCACCACTTCGTCACCTTTTTTGGTGATCGCCACTTCAACCAATTCGTCGTCCTCGCGCAGCTTAATGGCGATGATACCGGTCTTCATCGGACGGCTGTAAGCCTTGAGTTCCGTCTTCTTCACCAAGCCTTGACGGGTGGCCATCATCAAATAGTGATCCGGCAGATCAAAGTCACGAACGGCGCGACAATCGGTGATGTTTTCATCCTCAGCCAGATTCAACAGATTAACAACCGCCCGACCTTTTGCATCCCGCGAAAGCTGCGGCAGGTTATAAACCTTTTGCCAATAGACTTTGCCCTTCGACGTGAAGAACAGCAGATAGTCGTGCGTGCTGGTCACAAAGAGATGCTCGACGGGATCGTCCTCGTCGACCTTGGCCCCTTTGATTCCCTTGCCACCGCGTCGTTGCGAACGGTACACGCTCGCAGGGGTCCGCTTGATGTAGCCATTGTGCGAAATCGAGACGACCATCTGCTCCTCTTCGATCAGGTCTTCCAGATCGACTTCGCCAATCTCCTCGTTGGAAATCTCCGTCCGACGTTTGTCAGAGTGCTTGGCGATGAGCATTTCGCAATCTTCGCGAATCATCGCGAAGATCTTTTGCTGATCGGCCAAAATGCCCGTGTAGTGGATAATTTCGTCGAGCAACGTCGCATGTTCCTCGGCGAGTTTCTCTTGCTCGAGGTTCACCAATTGACCGAGCGTCATCCGCAGAATCGCATCGGCTTGCACGGGAGTGAGCGAATATTCTTCGGCCACGCCGCGTTCGGATTGAAATTGTGCGTAGCCCTCGTCGCCCAAAGCACGTTGGAGCATGGCCCCCGGCGTCTTGATCGCCATGAGTGCCTGCTTCGCTTCGGCCTGTGTCTTCGACGCACGAATTACGCGAATCACCTCGTCGATGTTGGCGTGAGCCAACAATAGGCCTTGCACCGTATGCTTGCGTTTGCGTGCCTTGGACAGCAGGAACAAGGTTCGCCGACGGATCACGGTCGCGCGATGGCGAATAAACTCGGCCAGCATCTCCTTCAGCGACAGCACTCGTGGTTTGCCATCTACAAGCGCTAGGAAATTGAGCGAAAACGATTCTTGCAGCGGCGAGAACTTATAAAGCTGGTTAAGCACGACGTCGGGGTCGGCATCGCGCTTAAGTTCAAGAATCAGCCGGACCGGTTCCTTGAGATCGCTTTCGTTGCGCGTGGCGGCAATGCCAGGAATTTTGCCCTCTTGAGCAAGCTGTGCGATGCGCTCTTCCACGCGATCACGAGCTTGCTGGAAGGGAATTTCGTGAATGATGATCCGCGTGCGCTTACCAGTTTCTTCGATTGACGTTCGGGCGCGAACAACAATCGTGCTACGACCTGTTTCGTAGCCCCGCCAAATCGCGCTGCGACCGCAGATGATTCCGCCCGTTGGGAAATCGGGACCGGGAATATGTTCCATCAGCTCTTGGACAGTAATCGCAGGATTGTCCAACACGGCGATGACGCCTCTGCAGACTTCGCCCAAATTATGAGGCGGAATGCTGGTCGCCATGCCGACGGCAATGCCGTTCGCACCGTTAATTAAGAGATTAGGAAATTTTGCTGGCAGGACGGTTGGCTCGCTATGACGTTCGTCATACGTTGGAACGAAATCGACCGTATCAAGCTTCAGGTCCTCAAGCATCATCGCCGCAAAAGGCGACATGCGAGCTTCGGTGTATCGCATCGCCGCGGGAGGCAATCCAGCAATCGAACCAAAGTTTCCCTGCTTGTCGATCAACACGTGTCGCATGTTCCACTCTTGGGCCATGCGGACTAGCGTCGGGTAAATCACGCTTTCACCGTGCGGATGGTAGTTACCGCTCGTGTCTCCAGAGATCTTGGCACACTTCACACGGGCTGCGCCCGGCGTGAGGTTAAGATCGTTCATCGCCACCAAAATTCGCCTTTGCGAGGGCTTCAAACCGTCGCGCACGTCGGGAAGCGCGCGGCTGACAATTACGCTCATCGCGTAGGTGAGATAGCTGTCTTTTAGCTCATCTTCGATCGGCAAATCGATCAGCCGGGCGGCAATAGATTGTTCAGGATCGAAAGACGGCACGGGAGCATCTGGATTGTCGGTCGACACGAAGGAGAGTCCTTTTGCAGCAGTTCTTCAGCACTTCACAAGGCAGGAATAGCCGCGACATAACTAGCCGCAGACTCCTGCTGTAAAAGCCTAAATTTTAGCAATTTTGGGCCTTACCAACAACCTGCTGAAAAGCTCGGCGATAAGCATGGCTTGACAAAGCTATTACGAACAACACAGCAAAGCAGGGCGAAGATAACAGTCGAACAGCTAGACCTTTCGCACCTTCCACCATGCAACGAGGAATAGCACTCCCCAAGTGAGATCTACCAAACCCGCTGCGAGCATTTGTGCCGATAAGCGTTCTTCAAGAAACAAGGCGATTGTTGCAAAGCCGAATGAAGCCTTTTCAAGAATTGCGGGGAGCATGATTGGCCGGTAGCGCGCGGGGTCACGTGCCATGATTAAGAATGCAACCTGCCAAGCCAGCGCAACTCCTACGAAACCATAAAAGTACTCAGGGTGCGTAATGGCCGGCGGATAATCGCGTCCTACCTGCTGTTCCAGAAAAAACTGGGGCAGCAGAACCGCCACGCCGTAAATGCCTGCCAACAAGAACACCCATCGAGCAAACTTCATGGTTACTCACTCTTGCTCTTAACGACGCCGATAAACTCGGCCACTATTGCGATGGTAAGAGCGATTCTTTTGCCGGTGCTGCTTTTCCCATTGCATCGAGCCGTAATTCACGCCGCTAATGTTGAAGCTGCGGTAGGGATTCTGCGGGCTGATCATTGCCGCGTCCGATTGCTCGACCATGCCGCCCAGAAAAACCATCGCCACCAGGACCAAACAGAGTTGACGCGCCATGAGAGAATCTCCGTCTACACTCGTGCAGGAAGCTGCGCAGGCAAGCCGCTTCCATCGATACCGCCAAAATCAATCTTAACTCTTAAATAACGGAAAGCAAAATTCACGCATGACTATTCATCGCCCGAGGGGCCATACATTCCCGGCACGGGGAGATCGTTCAGTCGTAAGTAAACACACGTGATCGCCCGATGGTGGATGATATGATTCAACACGAACGAACGAATCACGGCAGCTCGCGGCATCGTGAAAATCACATCGCCTTGATATTTGAGCGTCCAGGGCACTTCCATGTCCTCGTCATTGACTGATTCAATCGCTTGACGGGCGGCCGCCACGTTTTTGTCGAATTCCGCCAGAATCTCTGCTCGCGTTGCCAAGGCGGGCGTTTGGTAAGCCGGGGCTCCAGGTGGCGAAAAGTCCCACTCAGTGTCGTTGATCGTACCGACTGCCCAACCGGGGATCTCGGCCAGGTGATTGGCGTTCCAGCCGAGCGTGTTCGACTTGGGATGGGCCCGCCAGTCGGCCTTCTCTTCGGGAAAACGCTCCAAAACCTTGCGCGTATTGGCCATTTCCTCGTCGAATTCGGGCAAAAGACTCACGGCATAACTCATAGCTCGACCCCTAATAGCTGGTAAACAGGCAAAACTGCGAAGAACGTCAACTTAGGTTTACATGTGTACACCATCACTTGCGACAAGAATGCCATAGGTCGTGCTGAAATGCAAGTCTCCAACGGACTCCCCAAAAAGCTGCCGCGATTGATTGAAGATGGGAAGTTTGGGTAAACACTAATCATGCCGCGGGAGGTGACTAGGAGTTCTGCAAATCTCTGAGAGAATTGCCTAATTTCGAGCAATTAACTGTATCGCCGGGCAGGGGAATCCCGTAAACTAAGCTGTTGCTTGGTTCGTCGAACGGGTGTCCGCCGCTGCTTCAAAGGGTAGGGCCCGATCACTCTTTCGTCCGTCCCTGCGCTATGGGCCCTCGTGCGGGCCTGCTCTTGTGGCCCCGAGACCTTGATAGGGGGCCGAGTTTGCGATTTGTAGGAGAGTTTTGGTGGGTAAGAAGCTTTATTGTGGAAATTTGAGTTATGGCGTGACCAACGCCGATCTCGAAGCTCTGTTCTCAGAGTTCGGACCGGTTCGCAGCGCCGACGTGATCATGGATCGTGAAACGGGTCGCAGCAAGGGATTCGGATTTGTCGAAATGGAAAATGATTCGGACGCTGATGCTGCCGTTGATGCACTCAACGACAAGGATCACAACGGCCGGCCATTGAAGGTCAACGAAGCTCGTCCCCGCGAAGAACGTCCTCGTGGCGGCGGTGGCGGTGGCGGGGGCTACGGTGGTGGTGGTGGTGGTCGCGGTGGCGGCGACCGTGGTGGAAATTCTAGATATTAATCTAGTTTTCACTAACCAAATAAAGGCTCATAATCTTCCAA
>NZ_JBGSQY010000064.1:0-56963 GCF_041737835.1 Bythopirellula sp.
GACCCCGTTCGATACCGCTTCGCTGGTGGCTGGCATCGACACGAGTATTCATCCCGTGGCGTGTGCTGTCGAAATCGGTCGTGATCTTATGTCCGACTCGGCTGTCGACGTTGGCCGTATCTTGCTGGAGAACATCGGCCAGCGGATGCTATCTGAGCTAGATCGTGTGATTGTGCTGGGCAACGGTACGACTCAACCCCAAGGCATTGCCAATGCGTCAGGAACTACGGACATCGGCAATCCAGCCGGTGGGTCTGGTGCCGTAGCACAAGTTGATGATGTGGAAGCCCTAGTCTTCTCTGTCGCCAAGCAATTTCGTCAGCTTAACTTGCGGCCTGCATTCATTGCCAACGATGTGACCTATCGTCGTGCTCGTGGCATCCCTGTTGGTGCTTCCGATGAACGCCGAGTTTTCGGCATGACTCACAACGATTACACGATTCTCGACTACCCATTCCTGATTAACAACAGCCTGCCAAACAACTACTGGGCTTTTGGCTGTCTCGCCAAATATCGCTTGTATCGCCGACAAGCTCAAGAAGTTCGCTTCACCGATCAAGGCAAGGAGCTTGCACTCAAGAATCAGGTGCTGTTGGTCGTGCGTGGTCGTTTCGGTGGCCGCGTGATGGATGGGGCAGCGTTCAGCTATACCGACAACGCCCAAGCATAACTTCCCAGCCTAGTTGATGGTGATCTTTTATAGGAGGCGGCAAGCCATGTCAAAATCTAACTTAGTGGTGATCGAAGTCGACACGCCACAGAACAGTAACGTCGTCTTCCGGCCCTTGCAGAAGCCGATTCGAGGGAAATTTGACTTGCATCGGGTAAAAGAACCCAACGCGGGCAAGCTCCACTCGTTGTGGCCAGAGCCGATTCCCGGCCAGCTATTGAGCCTGGACCTAGTGACGGCTGAAGGTGTCATCCTTGACCCGCTGTACGATGAGAAGTTCAAGGCCATCCGGGAACGCATCGAGGGTATGGGGCAGAAGCTCCCCCCGCAACGAGAAGTCTTTCAAGGTGCCGATGTAGCGACCTGGGTGTTCTACATGCGGGAACTGGTCACCAGCGGCAAAGCCCGGGTGATCGAAGGGGAGTTTCCGAAGATCGACGAAAGCAAAGTTCAAAGGCGTTTCTTCAGCACGGAACGCCCTGACACGAACGACCGACTCGTTGCAGCCATTGAACGCCAGTCCGACTTGATGGCCCAACTGCTCAACAAGTTGGCCGAAACAAAATAACAAAATAGAAGCAGGCTTTTGCTAGCTTCCCCGCGTTGTCAGTGTGAACGTACCTCCTCACGCAACGCGGGGTTTTTGATCCTCAACGAGAGGCCCGGTGGAGGAACACGCCGCCTGTAGACCGAAGCCGGGATTATTTATGTTCAAAATCTTCAGACGCAAAACTGATCGTGTCAGGCAGCAGCAAGCCAAGCGCATCTTGGACCTGGAGAGCCAGCTAGAGGCCCTGAAGCGTGTCCTAACGATCAAGGATGCTGAGTTGGAGTCTTTGGCTACTGTGATCGCCCGTGATCGTGAGCGGGTCAAAGCGGAGACGGCAGCCTATATCCGCCAGCGTGCGGACAGTGAGGGAACGCATGAGCAACTATCTCGATAATGCGTTCTCGGAAGCCAGTACGATGTACGGCCATGCCAAGGCCGCTGCTGCGTCTTCTCCCGGTGCCATGCTGACCAGTGGCACAATCGGTATGAGCTTGAATCAGAGCAAGCTGTCTCGCCACAGTGAACAGTACCGGCATTTTAGGGGCTGGACGTTCGTGGCCGTCCGTGCCATCGCATCTCGCATTGCTGGTCAAGATATTTGTCTCGCCAAATTAGGGGAGCGTCCCAAAGGTAAGAAGCTCTTCTTGCCAAATTCGCTGAAGAGCCTGGGGGACAAGTTGGCCCCTATCGAAAATCATGAATTCCTTGACGCGTTGTGTGATCCGAACCCCATCATGGTTAAGTGGTCGTTGATGTTCTCCACGGTGGCCAGCATGCTCTTAACAGGCCGTGGCTATTGGTGGGTGAGTGAGGCTGAAAAGGGTTTGGAAATCTGGCCGATTCCGTCGCACTGGATTGAGCCGAGTGACGCCATGCGGGGTGGTTGGAAGCTCAAACCAACTGGCCTGGAAGAGCACGAGCTACCCCCGGAAGCCATCATTGCGTATAGCTTTCCTGACCCGTCTAATCCGTTCGGTGCTGTCTCGCCATTGCAGTCCCAAGCCTTAGCTGTGGCCACGGATGAAGAGATTCAACACGCGCAACATCGGGCTTTCTTGAACGGTATCAACCCCGGTCTATTGGTCAGAGTTGGCAAAAACGATCAAGGCATCCGCCCTACCTTGAACGGTGGCCAGCGTCAGGAAATTATCTCTGCCATCCTCAAGCAGTACGGCGGGACTGTGAATCGGCAGAATCCCTTGATCGTTGATGGCATGATCGAAGGCGTGGAGAAGCTCACCACCAGCCCGCAAGAGATGGATTTTCTTAGCTCCGGTAACCAAACCAAATCACGCATCCTTCAGGCGTTCGGGGTCAACCCGATTGTCGTGGGGGAAATCGAAGGGGCCAACAGGGCTAGTGCCGTCGTGGCAGAGCAAAACTTCTGCTCAGAAACCATTGGCCCTATCTGCGAGTTGATGTCACAGAGCCTGACCCGCTGGTGTCGGTTATGGTACGGTCAAAAGCTTACCGCCTGGGTGGAACCTTGCCGCGTTCACGACCCAGAACAGAAGCTCAAAGAATGGCAGACAGCACGAGCTGCTGGAGATGTCACCACCAACGAGTTTCGAGCCAACGTCTTGAACCTAGAACCCCTTGCTGGTGGTGATGTTCGTACTGACTCGCTGGGCAATCCCCTGGGGACTGAAACCGAACCTGAGAAGACTTTCCGACTTAACGGCCATGCGAGGGTTTAAGCATGGACCCGCTGTCAGAACGTGTCAGACTGTGGCTCAAGACTCATTCCGCTGCTGAGAAGAGTTTCGCCACAGCCTTGCAACGATTCTTCAGGGAGCAAGCCGACAGAGTAGCCGATGCCATCTCTGAAATCTTTCCTGAAAATTTTTCAACTGACCAATTGGCAATGATCTTCCAACCGGCTGTCCAGCACGAGAAGTTTCTGCCCATCATCCAACGCAACCTAGGGGCCATGATGATCCAGGGTGCGAAGCAAGAACTACGCGCCGCGAAATCGCACCAGAGCCATTCTAAAGACTTCAACGCTAATGACGAGTTAGTATGGCAATTCATCCCTCAGAACGTCAAACAACGCATCCTGCAAAGCCTGGAAGACAGCACGAGCCAACCTTACTGGGAAGACATCCAGCGCGGAGTTGAAGCTGACCTACGGGCTGTGATTCAAGCGGGCATCGAAGAGGGGCTAAGCACTTACCAAATCGGAATGAACATCCGCGAGCATATTGGTGGGTATGAGGCAAGACGCCGCGCGTATCGCATATCGAGAACGGAGACAACCGGGGCTCTCAGTGCTGGCCATCAGGCTGCGATGGAAAGCCTGGGCAGTGCGGTTACTTCCAAAAAGTGGCTGGCAATCGGCGACAAAGAAACCCGCGAAACCCACGAGCAAGCCCACGGCCAAACGGTTCCCGTCAACGGTTCGTTTTTGATCGGTGGCCACGAGTGCGACTATCCCGGCCAGTACAGTCTTCCCCCGGAAGAGAGAATCCATTGCCGGTGTACGACTATCAGCGTCCTACGTGAAGACATTCTGGCGGCTGCTGAGAATTTAGAATCTGACCACGTTTTGCATTGACTAGCATTCATTGCTTTAAGGTCACGGTAGGCGGTTCCCAGCTTGCAGGAAGAATAAATCCAGTGTTCCGCAGCTCTAGACTATCACCCGAGAGCGATTCTGAAGTGACGACAGCCAATTTATTCGCGAGCTTGTAGGTAGAATTACGCGTTTGCTCAACTTCTACAAATATTGAGTTTTCGCCATAGGTGGCGACTAAAAGTTTGTTCGGCTCTGACAGTCGATGGAAAAAACTTACTTGATATAGTGCGTGCCACTGCCCAACAGAGTATGCCACCCACGCAGGGATTACGCTGAGAAGCATTAAAAAGCAAACCGCAACAACAATCTTATCGAGAAGACTGTAGCTGCTGCGAAACGAAGAAATCTTGTTCACAGGCTCTGCTGGTAAGAGTGTTGCTAAAAGTACCATCACTATTCCAGATATCAGAGCACTCCAGAGAATAACATGTATTTGATTCCCAAAATCCGCGAACGCAAAAATTCCCACAAGACAGACGACCAATTGAAGTATAGTCGGCCAAATTGTGAAACCACGAAGTCGCCACGCAAGTCCAAAAGTAATACCTATGAAAACGCAAGCAAATACGTTGATATCTAGTGAGCGGTTGACAATGAAATGGATAACAGCAGCGACTATGCATACCAGTACTATTGCGGTGGTAAATTTCACCCATATTGCAGCATGCCACATAATAGTTTCTATGAAAATGGCTCCCATTACTAGCAAAATTCCCACGAACACAAAGGCGATAAATCCAGACAGTAAATAATCTGCCAAATCAAGAGTGATAAAATCTGTTGGGATATTGAAATAGGCGCAATAACCTCTCTCAAAAGCATATCTCACACCGATACCTACACCGCTGATAATCCCGGGGATTAACAATAGAATGACAGACTTTGTAAAGTCATTCAAAGCAAGAAAACCCTCAATTGGTACAGGCTTTTGTATTTCATCATCCATGCTATCTGTGATCCTGTGTTTTATGATGTTTGAACATTGAAGTTACGCGGTTCTTCCGAAAAAACGACGGCACAGCGACAAGATTCTCCACTATTTGCCACAAATTTCCAGTGTCCTACCCTATTCAAATCCTCCCTGAGGGCCTGCCAAATCGCTAGAATGCCCCTTCCAAGGTGTTCGCACTGGTAAGGGCTTCCAGCCTGCTTTAGACCGTGCGAGAATTGCTGGAGGAGTCAGTAACATCTAATCCGCCGCCGAAAGGAACCGTTGATGGCTACGTCCAAGAAAAGTGTCCTCATCGTGAATGTGCTGTTCTGGATCGTGGGAGCGATGCTCTACCCGCTGGCAAGCCTTTTGCCCACCGAATCAGGCGAGACACCAAAGGTATTTTCTCTGTTGATTCCTATCTTGTTCTTGCTCCTGGCGGTTGGATCAACCACCATGATATCTCTTGCCTTGGGCCAACCAGAAGTGAAAGCCAAATAGCCGGGTGTCACTGACACCCGCGAGGGGCGATAAAGGGGTATTCAGAGCGATACCCCTGAGACCAGACTTTGCAAAAAACACGGGAAAACGCTAGGCCTTCGGATTCTAGCGTTTTCCCGTTTTGCATTAAAAGTCCGTTGCTCTACCGACTGAGCTACGGGCTCGTTTTTTATAGCCGAGAACAGAACTTTGAGAGCTCACGGCTTTTTAGTAGGGATGACAGGAGTTGAACCTGCACTCCCGAAGGAACTGGAACCTAAATCCAGCGCGTCTGCCAATTCCGCCACATCCCCATTACAATCATTGCCACGCCAGAGCGGGCAGCACCAAAGTATAATCGCCTCTTGCGTTTGAAACTAGGCGTCAGCTGCCAGCCCGCAGCCACGCGATTTCCACGGTTTTCCAAGCATTTTCATGAACGAACTCCCCACCAATTTGCAGGCCCTCCGCGAAGAAGGCGTTCTCCGGATCACATGGCCCGATACCCAAGCCGATTTCCTGCTCGCGTTTCTCCGCCGGCAATGCGAATGTGCGCACTGCGTCAATGAATGGACCGGCGAGCAAATTCTCGACCCGGCGAGCGTTCCCGACGACATCGTGATCCAGAAGATGGACCTCGTGGGGAACTACGCGGTTCGCCTCGAATGGTCCGACGGCCACAATTCGGGGCTCTACACTTGGAAACGGCTGCGTGAATTGGCCGAAAAGCTATAGTGTGGCATCGCTGCCGGGAGCATGAACTGGCGTCAGGGGCACTTCGACTTGGCGAACGATGCCCCGCGTTTCCACTTCAAAGCGTATCCGCGGCGTATTCTCGGCGAGCAATTGTTGCACGCGGCTCAGCAATTCGTCGCGGCCGGCAAACTGGTTGCCGTCGACGCTGTAGATACGATCATTGACTTGAAAACCGGCCAGCGCAGCGGGCGAATGCGGCACGACGCGCGTGATGTACACCGTCTGCGGTTCCACGGGATCTTCCCGCCACGAGAGACCCAAGTGGACCGGATTGCCCGAGAGCTGAACTTCGACTTCCAGTTTCTCTTCAACGCCGGGCCGTTCGATGGTCACTGGTAACACGCTGCCGCTCCGTAGGGCCATTGTTTCCAGCATTGCGGGATTCTCAACTGGCAATTGATTCACCGCGACAATTCGATCTCCCGCGGCAACAAGACTATCACTACTGAACACGCGATTGATTTGCAGTTTGTTGGGCTCACCGGGAACTGCTTCGGTCGTGAAATTCAACCGTGAGGCCAAAGGAGGGAGCGGCCGTTCAACGCGCCGTTGCGTGAATGGTGTATCCATCCGCGATTCGTTACGAAATCCGGGCAGCGTTTCGGTATCGGCCAGTTCTTCGACTTTCTCCAACAGATAGCCGGTGATTAACCGGATGCCTTCGACGTTGATCTTTTCGACATCGTCCGAGGGGCGATGATAGTCGTCATGCAAGCCGGTGTGGATGTAAATCGACGGCACCTGAGCCTGAAAGAATGTCCAGTGATCGCTGTTCTCTTTATATTCCCAACTGAAATCGAGCCACGCATCATCCAGCCGAGTTGTGCTGAGCTGACGACGCAAGCCAGGGGCACACCGTGAACCGCCGACTTCGATTCGCCCATCGGTGAGCCGACCTACCATGTCGATGTTGATTCCTAGCTTCATGTTATCGAGCGGCAAGGTTGGCTGCTTGGCCCAGTGCGCGGAACCGAGCAGGCCTTTTTCCTCGCCATCCCAAAAGGCAAACAGGATCGACCGCTTGGGGCGATGTTCGGTGCGGGTCATCGCGTCGACCAATTCCAACACAGCCGAGACGCCACTGGCATTGTCGTCGGCACCATTATGCACGTAGCCAAACGGGCCGTAGCTGTTGCTTTTTTTGCCGTAGCCGACGTGATCGTAGTGCGCGCCGACGAGCAGGTATTCGTCTTTCAACTGCGGATCGCTACCCGGCAGTATGGCAAGAATATTGCGCTGATTGCCGCGGAATGCTTGGAAATAGGTCCCGTCGACCCCCGCGGGTTGCAGACCGATTTCCTGGAGATGGTCGACAATATATTTACCCGCGGCGTGTCCGCCCCGTGAGCCGGCTTCACGTCCTTCGAGGATGTCCCCCGCCAAGAAATTCACATGCCCCGTGAGTTCGGGCTTGGTGATCGATGCGTAGGCCACATCAAACCAGGCGTTCTCTACCGCCTGCAACGGTCCTGCCGATGCCGCAAAGATTCCGATGCAGCAAATCCCCGCGAAGCGACGGACAGATTGTTGCAATTTGCGGTGAGAGAACATAACCAGTCCGTGGGCCATCACATTTTTCCTGGGCATATGCCAAGCGAAGCGAGCTAAGGAGTCGTCTCCAAAACATCGTTCTGAAAGTTTATCGACCAGCAACCAGGGAAACTGCTTAGCGCCCTAGCGGAATTTTATTGGTAACGATCAGTTGCAACTAACCAGTTGAATCAAATGCGCACGCCACGGGTGGCTATTTCCCAATACAAAACTGGCTAAAAATCCGATCCAATACGTCATCCGTGTAAACAGCCCCCACCACGCGGCCTAGTTCCGCAAGCGCACTACGGAGATCCGCCGCCAGGAGTTCGTTGCCCCCACCGGCACGCACAAGTGCGAGCGTCGATTCCAGTGATTCTGCCGCGCGGCGTAAACTGTCGGTACATCGTGCCGTCGTCGAGGCCACGGCCCCAGCTTGGGGCGTCGAACCAAGTTGGGTTGCAATCGCTTGTGCTAATAGTTCCAAACCTTCGCCCGTTCGGCTGCTGCACCGAAACATTCCCGCTTGTTGGGGGGCTTCAAGTTGCTCGGATAGCAAATCGCTTTTAGTTTGAACCAAGATTGTTGTTTGACCCAGGGGAGACTCAGGCCAAGACTCCCATGGCGCGGTGGCATCAAAACATTGCACCTGACAGTCTGCCTGCTTTTTCTGCTCCCCTGTCATTTCTTGAGCCAGCCTTGGAATGGAAACGCCAGCGACAAGCGGATCAACGCCCGCCGTATCAATCAACGCACATTGGAACCCATTCAAATCAACTGTGGCCATCAAGTAATCCCGCGTCGTACCCGCAAGCTCCGAGACCAGTGCGCGATCTTGTTCTTCGCTCACACGATATTTATCAACAAGGGCATTGAACAAACTGCTTTTGCCCGCGTTCGGTGGCCCCACGAGCACCACCTTGGGTAGCACCTGAGACTGGTTCCGGCTAATAAGTTGTGCGAGCGTTTCGGCAACCAACTGTTGAGCCGCGATAAGTTGCCACTCAATTTCTGCCGCAGCAATAAACTCGATATCTTCTTCGACGAAATCGAGCCCTGCTTCCAAATGGGCAAGCAGTTGCAAGAGTTGCTCCCGCAGTGCCATCAGCGGTTTTGATAATCCCCCGGCGAGTTGCCCCAACGCGGTGTGCAGCGACTCAGAGTTCTGGGCGTCGATGACCCCCAGCACGGCTTCGGCCTGGGTCAGATCGAGCCGGCCCGCGAGGAACGCCCGCAAAGTGAATTCCCCCGGCTCGGCCATCCGTGCGCCATGTCGGCAAAGCGTGCCCAGTGCCAACTCCAACAGTGGCGGAGAACCAAGCGTATGCAATTCTGCGCTCGGTTGCCGCGTATAACTGCGATCATTGGGCCAGAGCAGCAAATCGCACGGCAGCGTTACACCTTCTTTCAGCGGCAGTTCACCGGCAATCGTTTGCGAACGAGTGGTCGACCCAAGATTGCATGGCACTTTTGGCAGAAAGCATTGAGAGAGGCAAGCAACCGTTTGCGGTCCACTCACACGGATCATCCCTCGCGCCGCGCCACCCGCGGCCGTGCCAATCGCGGCGATCGTGTCGATCAAGTCAGGGATCATGTGAGGATTACAATCATCTCACCCCAGTCGGACGGCAACGCCCGTCCGGGGTTTCCCGGAGAGCGTGGCTCTCCGGCTGGGATTGAATTGCTATTAACGCTTCTTCTTCGGCCGTGAATCGCGTAAGGTGGCACCATTGCGGCTGCCACGGCCAGCAGGCACATCAACGTTGCCCGCGGGGACTAACGCTCCTGGCCCAGGTTTCGGTATAAGCTTACGTTCGGCGATGCCCCAAATGCTCGAAGCGATGAAGTAAATGCACAGCCCCGCCGCGACTTTGTAAAACATAATGCCCATAAAGAGCATCATGTAGGTCATGATCTTTTGTTGGAGGGCTGCCTGTTCGTTGGCCGCTTCCGGCATAAACATCTTTTGCTGCAAAATAAACAGGCCGACAGTCACCAAAGGCAGGATATTGAGATAAGGCCCTAGGCCAAAAATCCCCTCGCCGTTCGTAATGAAGGCAGGCATAATCGCCGACCAATTCCAGAACATGTCAGGAGCGGCCAGATTCGAACACCAGCGAATCGAATCACTGAACAGCGGAGCCTGACGCAATTCCACGTCAACCGCCAGAGCACGGTACAACCCTACGAAGATCGGGAGTTGAATGAACATCGGCAAGCAACCAGCCAGCGGATTGATGTTGTACTTACGATACAACTCCTGCATGGCCTGCGATTGCTTTTGAGGATCCTTGCCATATTTCTCTTTGAGCTTGTCGAGTTCCGGCTTGAGTTCCTGCATCTTCGCCATACTTTGGGCTTGTTTGCGGCTGATGGGGAACATGCAGCTTCGCACGAGCACAGTGAGCATGATGATCGCGAGGCCGTAATTGCCGACCCAGCCGTAGAATGTGTGGAGCAGCCACAACATGCCTTGCGCAACTTTGCCAAACCAGCCGTAGTACATCAAATCGGCTAGCGTGTATTTCGGATCGTTTGAAGCTATATATTGCGACAACAATTCAGGACGTTTCGGGCCAGTGAAAATGTTATACGAGTGGGCCAGCGTTTCACCCGGTTGCAGCATGTTTGTCTTGCTGATCAATCGGCAGCTGACGTTGGCATACAAACCATCGCTCGAACGCGACCGCGGCTTGGGGCTCAACGAAATCGGCCGGGCCACTTCGAGCCAAACCTCTTCGGGCGATTTCTTCATTGGGAGCATCATCGCGGCGAAATACTGGGCATCGACTCCCATGAACGCCATCGAGCCCCCTTCGAAATCCTCCCCTTCGCCGTTGGCAATCGTCGTCGGCGCTTGTTCCTCGGTGCTACCGCCGAAGTAGCGACCCACCACGTCACGCAAACCCGCGGTTCCCCAATGTCGGCCAAACTTGCGGGCATACCACCAACCCTCAATCGGCAAGCCGTTGGGGCCGTCCAAGCGATAAGCCAAATCGACGGCCTTATCGCCCAAGTTGCGAACTTCGACTTCCAGCACGATGCCATAGGCCGGAAAGCTTTGATTTTTTTGTTCTTTTTCGGGAATGGGCGTGAGCTTATACCGCTTGATCAATTCCAGCCGATACTGCGGCAACAGCTTGCGGAACGTGACGCTCTCATCGTCACTAGCCGCGACTTCCCAATAGGTGTCACGCAGCGCGACGCCCTCGATTTCGAGTTCCTCGGGCTGAAGTTCGGTCGCTGGGAGTATGCGGTCCTTACCGACGTGCTGCATGGTGAACACAAACGACGGCACATCGATAAAATCTTTAGGAAGCTCCTTCGTGCGCATCAACACGTTTTCGCTTTCAGGCCGCATCACTTCGAGCGGGCGACGGCTCAACGTGGCCACCAACTTTTGGGGAGCTTCGTCACCACGGGCAACGTTGAACTCAAACTTATTGCGTGGGCGTCGCTTCCCCAAAATTTCGGCGAATTGCTGAGCCGTTTCAACCTTGATCGCTTCCTTATCGCCTTCTACCGAGATGATGCGGTCGCCGACTACGACTCCCGCCTCAGCGGCAGGTGTCCCGGCGCCAACGACTTGTACGCGCAATCCGCCTTCAGGATCAGGCACCAACTCCAAGTGGCCGATGTAGCCACCACGATCTTGCAAATCGCGGAACCGCGGATTCGCAAGTTCCACGCGTCGCACACCGGCCCCTTGATTGGTCAGCGTGAACAGCGCCCGATAAGGCGAAGCGGGATCAGCCGAACCGAGAGTCAAATAAGCGAGATCGCTTTCGTCCTGTTCGGGGAAGTCGGTGAGCTCTTCCACCGATTCCTTGTCGGCATCCACGGCGGGGGCGGCTTCGACGCCAGCCCCTTCGCCCGGCGGGTCGGCGACGGCTTGTTCTTTGGCTTTATCGGCTAATTTTTTCGGAGGGCGCGGCGGCGCTAGAAAGAAGCTGTTGAGCACCAGCACCGCAAACGAAAGGGCCAAAAATAAAATGACGCGGCGTTGGTCCACGACTGCTGATCTTTCTCTTAACGACTGTAGGGGCCGAGGTCTCCGACCTCGAACGAATTGGTCATTGTATGCTCATCGGGGCTCGATGATTAGGCGAAATCAGAACTCGCCTGCCCAGAAAATTGCCCCGGTTTCGGCCAACCTTTCGGCATTTTCACACGAAAACGCCCGTGGCCTCAACGCCCTTCCTTGATGCGGTCTCCCAGGAAATTATCCAAATCGGGAGTTTGATAGATTTTTTCTGCCGTCTTGCCAAAGTCGTAATCCACGCGGTGGAACGTCAATTTGTTGTCTTCCTGGACGACATAGCAAGAACGTGGATCGCCGTCGCGGGGCTGGCCGACCGAGCCGACGTTGACCATAAACTTTTCGTCACCACGAAATTCAAACACATTGCCCGTCTGCTCGGGGGTGATGAACTCTAAGCTCGAAAGAAACACGCCCGGCACGTGGGTGTGGCCTTGAAAGCAGCCCCGGTTGATCAAGCCGAAGAGCTTTTCCATCTTTTTCTGATTATAAATGTCTTCGGGGAAGACATATTCATTGACCGGGTTGCGGGGCGAGCCGTGGACGTATAGCCAAGGTTCATCGCGATAAACACGCGGTAAGGTGCCTAGGAAATCCCAGCGGCGGTCGATCTGGTCGCGTGAACCAGTCGAGTTTTCCAGTTGATTGCGGGTCCAGAAAATGGCCCGCTCGGCGCCGCTGTTGAATCCCTCGGGGTCGAACATCGCGCCCTGGTCGTGATTGCCCAGCAGGCAAACCGTTGATTTCTCGATCACCAGATCGAGGCACTCACAGGGATTCGGTCCGTAACCGATAATATCGCCAAGACAGAAAACTTCTTGGACGCCTTGGCTGGCAATATGCGCGAACACGGCCTGCAAGGCTTCAAAATTGCCGTGGATGTCGCTGATAACCGCACGTTTCACCGGAGAGACGACCTCGCATCAACTAGCTGAACTCGATGTTGCTGGACTAGCTTGAGAGCATCCCCTCATGCCCGCGCTCTCCTATCCACGCGGCGGCACGTGCCAACACGTTGCTACACAGTACGTTGCTGCACAATGCCATTGCCAAATCGCCAGTCTAAGTACCGCTCGAAAGGGGGTCAAGGACGCCCGCTGGGGGTGGCCCGACAACGCCCGACGGGTCGCGGACCGGCGGCTTCCCCTGAATCGTCGCCGAGTTCCCCGCCAAGCGAGCTTTTTTTCGCAAGGTGGGGTCATGCCGCCCTCCACCCTTGGAAGGGGGCGCAGCGACTGGTAGTTTCAATAAATCAGCCAACTCACAGACCGCGGAGCCACCTACCCTTGAGAATTTTGAGCCTGGAAACAAGTTTACGACAAGGCAGCGTGGCCGCGCTGATAGGGGAGGGCAACGGCGTTCAGTTGCAACAAGAGCTGCTGCTTCCCGCAGACGAGCGCTCCGCGCAAACTTTGCTACCCACGATTCAGGAACTCTTGCATGCCTGCCACTGGCAGCCCCAGGAACTTGATTTAGTCTGCGTGACCACAGGGCCCGGTTCCTTCACTGGCCTGCGAATTGGCGTGACCGCAGCAAAGACGTTGGCGTTTGCTGTGGGAGCCAAGCTCGTCGGCTTGCACACCTTGGCTGCACTGGCCGCGAGCGTGTCGCCAGTAAGCGGCCGGTTATGGGCCATCATGGACGCCCAGCGTCAGGAACTCTTCGTGGCAAGTTTCGCTGGAAAAGAAAAAACGAGTGAGCCCGTCACGCGCATTCTCAGCATCGACTCCTGGCTCTCCCAATTGCGTACCGGCGATTCTGTCGTGGGCCCGCCACTCGCGCAATTAAAAGAACATCTGCCCACGGGCGTGACTGCCGCAGACGAAAAGTTATGGCAACCGCAAGCAAGCGTAGTGGGCGAACTCGGCTACAAGCTTTTCCAACAAGGCTGCACGGTCGATCCGATTCAACTCGTGCCCAACTACTATCGCAAGAGTGCCGCTGAAGAAAAATTCTTGCAGGCAAAGTCGTAAGGACCCCGCGATTCGTTGAATTGCGGCTATTTCGAAAACTCAACGAGCACGTCTTCCGCTGCGCTGATTGTTTGATCGATTTCCGCCTCGGTGTGTGCCGCCGACACAAACAGCGCTTCGTATTGGCTGCATGGCAAATAGACGCCGCGGTCCATCATGCCCCAGAAGAATTTCGCGAACAGCCCGGTATCGCAGTGGCTCGCACTTTGCCAACCGGTGATCGGGCCATTGCCAAAGAAGAGCGTCATCATACTCGCCACACGCGCGAAAGCATGCGTTACGCCCGCCTTCTCCGCCGCCGAGCGCAGTCCTGCTTCCAAGCGTGCCGAAAGTTGCTCTAGCCGTTCGTAAGGTGGTTCTTCTTTCAAGAGCTTGAGCGTCGCGCAACCCGCCGCCGTCGCGAGGGGATTGCCACTCAACGTGCCAGCTTGAAAGACTTTGCCCGCCGGCAGAATGTGATTCATAATCTCTGCCCGCCCGCCGTAGGCGCCTACGGGCAAGCCCCCGCCGACGATTTTTCCCATCGTGGTGATGTCGGGGCGAATCCCCAAATACTTTTGCGCCCCGCCAAAATCGATGCGAAAGCCGGTCATTACTTCGTCGCAGATCAAAAGCGCGCCATGCTGCTGGGTCAGTTTTGTCAAAGCCGCGCAAAAATCTTGGCTGGGGATGACCACTCCCATGTTGCCGACGATCGGTTCGAAGATCACCCCCGCGATCCGGCTGCCGTGAGTTTGGAACGCTGCTTCCAACCCAGCCACGTCGTTGTATTCCAAGATTAACGTATCTTTGGCCGTGCCAGCCGTGACGCCCGGTGAGTTGGGCGTTCCCAGCGTTGCTGCTGAACTTCCCGCCGCGACAAGCAAACTATCGACATGCCCATGATAGTTGCCAGCGAATTTGATGATCACTTCGCGGCCCGTATAACCCCGCGCCAAGCGAATCGCGCTCATCGTGGCTTCGGTACCGGAATTCACGAGCCGCACTTTTTCGACCGACTCAATTGCGTCGATGATTCTTTCGGCAAGTTGGCTTTCCGCTTCCGTGGGAGCCCCATAGCTCGTGCCATGTTCCACCGCTTTGTTAAGGGCCTCCACCACGGCGGGATGCCGATGCCCCAGAATCATCGGCCCCCACGAGCCGATGTAATCGATGTACTTGTTGCCGTCGATGTCGTAGAGAAAAGCCCCCTCGGCGCGCTCAATAAAAATCGGCGTGCCCCCCACCGCACCAAATGCCCGCGCGGGACTATTCACCCCCCCCGGCATCAACTGTTGTGCGCGCTCAAACGCAGCAAGGCTCTTAGGACGCAATTTCTTCGAAGGCGAATTATTCATAATATTTTTTATGTTAGCCGGCATCGTCCCGATGCCGTGTCTTCTGGCAGTCCAATCTATTCCGTTTCCAAACTTTCAAGTTTCTCACGAGCCTGCTTCACTTCCACCGCAGCCCAAGGCTTATCACCATACAAGCGAATAATCGCGCGGTACATCAACTTCGCTTGTTCCGGCTGCACGCCTGCCACAACTTCCGCCGCGGCCATACGTTCCTTGACCGCAGGGAGTTGCTCTTTCGCTTCCTCATCGGATTGATTCTTCAGTTTCGCGAGTTCCTGCCTAGCCAACACCAACCATTTGCGATCATCCGCCGTGAGGGCGCTCCGGTCGTTCCCTGTCGCCACTTCACCATCGGCGGTCACGCCCAATGGATCGTACAGATCGATCAAATCGCTGAGCTTCGCAGCGGATTGTTCGGGGTTTGGCGACGCTAGCGCTTCCATGTAAAGCTGCTGAATCGGCCCAATATCTTTTGCTCCCGGCACGCGGCCTTGCACGCGAGCCTTGCGTTCGAGGCGTTGGAACTCGAGTTGATCGACATAGCTGGAAAGTTCCCCGGCCCGCGGATCGTCGGGAAACCGCTCCATGAATTCGGTGAGTTCCGTTTCGATCACACGCAGGTCACTGTCCCCTTCGCGATCAACGGTGGCCGTGATCGAAGTAAAAAGTTCGTCAGCCGTGGCAGGGCGCAAGAGGCGCCACCCTCCCCAGGCCATCCCTCCCAACAAAACAACAAGCGCGACCCAGCGGGCGATCAGCGCAACATGGCTTTCCTCTTCTTCTTGACGTTTGTGTCGCCGGGCTTCTTCGTCCACCGTTGTGAACCGCGTGCCGCTGGGGCGCGGAGTTGTTGACGGTGATTTCGCCTGCGTCACGGCAGCCGGTGCAATGACGGGTTCTTCTGGTTGATCAATCGTCGGCGCGCCATAAATATCTTCTGCCCCCAAAGTTGCTTCGCCGTGCAGCATCATGGGTCCGTCAAATTCGCTCGTGACATCGTTACGCATCACCGCCGTCACGCCCGGTTTCGCCGGCTCGGTTGCCCAATCGACTTCGATTTCATCACTCTCAACGGGTACTGGCGTTGGCCGAGATAACGCTTTTTCCATTGCTTCCATGTGCCGACTTAAAACCAACACATTGGGAAAACGATTTTCCGGATCTTTGGCCAGAAGTTGATCGATCAATCGCCCCACTTGTTCGGGCGTTTCTGGCGCGTAACGTCGCACGGGATCAGGCTCGGCAAAGCGCTGCAGCTGCAACATCTCGGGCATCGACTTCGCGCGAAACGGCGGTCGGCCCGCGAGCAGGGCATACATCACGCCCCCCAAGCTGTATTGATCGCACTTCTCCGTGACGGGTCGGCCATCGGCTTGCTCGGGCGACATATAGTCGGCTGTTCCCAGCACGCCGCCCGCGGTGGTGAGTTGGCTTCCACCAAATAGGCGCGCGATGCCGAAGTCGGCGATCTTGATCCGCCCATCTTTGGTGAGCAATAGATTCGCCGGTTTGATATCGCGATGTACGATCCCATGATCGTGGGCGTGTTTCAGCGCACGGCAGACTTGAATTCCAATTTGCAGCGTTTCCTGCCAACCAAATCGCCGTCCCTTGTTGATTTCTTCTTCAAGGCTCGTACCATCGACCAATTCCATGGAATAAAACAGGTTTCCGTCCTGTTCGCCGTAGCCATAGAGCCGCACGATCCCTTCGTGGCGGAGTTTCTTGAGCGACTCGATTTCCGCTTCGAAGCGTTCTCGGAAGCCGTCTTCCATGGCCAACTGGGGGGCCAGTGCCTTGATAGCAACCCGTGTTCCCGCCCCGGCGCCGGTTCCCTCATAGGTCGCCGTGTAGACGGCCCCCATGCCCCCTTTGCCGATTTGCCGCTCGATGCGGTAAGGCCCGAGTTTCTCAATCTTCATCAATCGCCTCAGTTGCGCAGTTTGCAAGTGAAGTTAGCCTGCATCGTCCCGATGCCGTGATCACGGCAAATTTGTCAGTTCAATCCTAACACCCCCAGCAGACTCCAGCTAGCAGCCAGCATTGCGGCAGACCTTGAACCAGGAAGCTCTTTTTCCTATAAGCCCACTGCAAATCTCCTTTCATTTTCACCTAGCGTGGGTCGTCGGCTCTTTGTCGATGGCTCGACGAGGTCATTGGTATGTCTCGGCTGCAAACATTTTTCGTGGCGATCGTGGTAAGCCTTGTGAGCAATGTCGCGCACAGCGAAACCACGTTTCCGTATGTTGCTTATATCTCCGCGCCGCAAACGTATTCGCGCAGCGGTCCCGGGCAACAGTATTATCCCACGCAGCAACTGGCCCAAGGCCATGCCGTGGAAGTCTATCGCCACGACAGCGACGGTTGGTGTGCCGTGCGTCCCCCAGAAGGAAGTTTCTGCTGGATTCCTTCGCACGAAATTCATCGCGTCTCCAACACGATGGCCGAAGTCTCCGTGCAAACAACAGTAGCTCGTGTGGGAAGCACTGTTTCGCCCGCGCGGAGCGCCGTGCAAGTGATGCTTCGTCGCGGCGAGAAAGTGCTGTTACTTCCCGCGGCTCCGAACGATGATCCGCGCTGGGCTCGCATTACGCCGCCGGCGGGTGAGTTTCGTTGGATCGCGGCCAACAGTCTGTTGCGCACGCCACCCATCGAAGATGGGGCCGGCGTGCAACTGGCTAATGGTTGGACACGTCAACGCTTTCACAATGAGGTCCGACCGACCTCAGGTGAATCCACCGAAGAGTCCGCCGACTCGTTCGCTCACTTGCTGCAAAGTGTGCCGAGCCCGCAGCCCAATTATCCGAATCCCACGGCAACGACCGCCGCCGTAGTCCCCACTCCGACGGGTACCGATCCCGACGCCGTGCAACTCGTGACCGGTTCCCCAGCCGCGATCGAAATGGCCGACAGCACATCGCTCGCCCCACCGGCGTTGATGAATAATTCCACACCGCTACCCGGCAGTTCCAATCCCGCCGCACAATTGCCGGCTTCCATGCCACGTAACAGCACGACACCACGCGTTCGCTTCGATAACTCACCCACGGTGATTGGTCCCGGATCGGCGCGCGTGCAAGAGTTACAATTGCGACTCTCAGAGATCGTGGTGAAGCCAAAAGAAGAATGGCAATTTGGACCTTTGCAAACCGAAGCCGCCGCCATGCTCGAAAAAAGCGATTCCGTTTCCGAACGCGATCACTTGCGAAATTTGTTGGATCGCATCGCCCAATTCCAACAGGTTCAAGTCGGCCAGCCCAGCGAAATGCTGGCCAACATCAACTCCGCCAACGCCTCGGGCGAATTCACGGGACAGACCGCCCGAGTTCTCGATTTGGTACGCAACGACTTGGGTGGCCAAGCGGCTGACAAGAAAGCTGATCCCTTTGATGCCCAACCAACTGACGGCCGCCCAATAACGGATGGCGAAACCGATAATCCCGACGGCCCACGCTACGATGCAGTCGGGCGTCTGAAGCCAGTCGTCTCGCAGCAAGACGATGCGCCACGCTATGCTTTGGTCGACGACAGCGGTGGGGTGATTTCGTTTGTCACGCCAACCCCCGATCTCAACTTGCAGCCCTACGTCGGCATGCGAATCGGAGTGAACGGTTCCCGCGGGTTCATGCCCGAGTACCGCAAAGCCCACGTAACCGCCGGCCGCGTCACCCCGATCGAAGACCGCATTCGGCGGTAATGCATTTCATTGTGTGCATGCCACACAATGTCCGGCGTTAGCTGGCCGCGTCCCGCTGCCGTGATGGCATGCCACCCGCCCGCCGGTCCTCGTGGTACGCACACTTAATTGGTAGCGAATTACTTATTTGCCACTAGCAGTCATACCCTTAATCTGACGTTCAAGCGAGTCGAGACTCCAATCGCCTGGAGCCTGGCTGGGCGGAAATTCCTTCAAGCTCAGAAGAAACTCGCTTGCCACCGCTTGCAGCGGCACCAACACGAATGCCCGATCGATCATCCAATCGTGGTAAGTGTTGGAGTTTTCCTGTGATTTCTCAAAGGGATCGCGGCGAAGATTAAATAACAACGGCAGGCGCAGGTGAACGAAAGGTTCACGCCAGACATCGAGCTGATGAGCACGATTTTCCAGGTAGATTGCCTTCCAGTCGCCGACTCGAATCGCAACGACTTCGCCGCCATCGTTCACATAAATAAAGTTCTTACGCGGTGAGTCTTTCGTCTTGCCGCTCAAGTAGTCCAGCAGGTTGTAACCATCGATATGATTCTTGTAAGTACGTCCGTTAAGTTCGACGCCACCCTTGAGCAACTTTTCCTTAATGTCCGGTGCACCGGCGGCGGCGGCAAAGGTGGGCAACCAGTCTTCATGCGACACAATGCCGTTCAGCGTTGTGCCTGCGGGAAAATGATTGGGCCAACGAACAAAGCAAGGCACGCGAAAGGCGCCTTCCCAGTTGGAATTCTTCTCGCCGCGGAACGGCGTAGTGCCGGCATCTGGCCAGGTGTTGTAGTGGGGTCCATTGTCCGTCGAGTATTGGACGATCGTCTCGTCGGCAATGCCAAGCTCATCCAGTAGATCAAGCAGCTCACCAACGTGCATGTCGTGCTCGACCATGCCGTCGCTGTACTCATCAGAATTCGGTCCAGCCAAGTTCTTATGCTCTTCCTTCACATGAGTGCGCAAGTGCATCCGTGTGCCGTTCCACCAGCAAAAGAAGGGTTTACCCGCTTCGTGCTGGCGTTTAATAAAGTCTTTGGCAGCGGCCAGGGTTTCATCATCAATAGATTCCATGCGTTTCTTGGTCAGAGGTCCAAGATTCTCGATGGTTTGCCCACCCTTACCGTCGGCCGTTGATTTGATAACGCCGCGAGGTCCGAACTTTTCTAAGAAAGTTTTGCCGCTCGGCAGTTTCATGTCTCTTGGGTAGTCGCGATTTTCAGGTTCTTCTTCGGCATTGAGGTGATAGAGGCTACCGATGAATTCATCGAAACCGTGCATTGTGGGGAGATGTTCGTCACGATCCCCCTGGTGGTTCTTGCCAAACTGGCCCGTTGTATAGCCTTGGCCTTTCAACACGGTAGCCATCGTCACATCCGACTTTTGCCAACCTTCCTTGGCGCCCGGCATACCGACCTTGGTCATGCCCGATCGCACCGGCACGCTACCGCTAATGAAAGCAGCCCGACCCGCCGTACAACTTTGTTGCGCATAATAATCGGTGAACGCGACACCCTCTTTGGCGACTCGATCGATATTCGGCGTGTGATAGCCCATCATCCCCCGGCTATTGTGGCTGATGTTCCACGTGCCGATGTCGTCGCCCCAAATGACCAGCATATTGGGTTTTTTAGCTTCCTGGGCAAAAGAGTCGCTCGACGCGGCGGCAACCAGGACGACGACTAAAATAAGCCAGCGAAAAAAACGATGGCGACACATGGCAATGCTCCAAAAACTTTGTGAGGAGAGTCCGCGTCGTGCAGACTACGAGCGATTTTTGTTGCTCACAGTTTAGTGCATGGCAATGGATTGTAAATATTTTTTTCAACGCAAATTTGTGCCGAAATATCGATACTTCAACCAGAACGAAAGTGAATGGACTGACCTCTTGAATGTCAGAGTTTACAGCAACTACAGTCCTTGGCCTCGACTATAGAAATTTCTAGAAACGCATCCCACCGCCAAGATTGGAGAAGAAATTCGCCGCGTCTCCGCCTAACCCCCAGCCGATACGTACTCCGACTTCAAAATTTTGCGTAATCAAATAGTGAACGCCCGGACTGACGTGGGACTGACTCAGTTCTTCTGAGCGGCCATCGGTAAAGATGCCAAAATACTCAATATGAGCATTCCACTGCTCGATCACCTCGACCTTGAGCACCGTCGAAGGCGCCCAGCGATCAAACTGATCGTCTTCTTCCGAGCCATCGCCGTAGCGGATCGCTGAGTCCCAAACCCAGTCTTCAGCCAGCTCCCACCCCCAAACATAAGCGGCCACCAAGTGCGTTGCCGTTTCGGGACCACGCGTGGGCGTGGTGGCTTGCACGATCGTCACACTTCGCGGTATCCAATCCGCTTGTTCCGTGATCGCTGCTTTGAAGCCATAAATCATTTTGGCTTCGGACTCGATTTCTCCTGAGTCGAGGTCGCCGGTTCCGCCCCCGCCGCCGGAAATAGCATTCGATTCACCGCCGACTTCATAGTTTGTACCCAGGCGAAGCTCAAGCCAATCATTAAAACCATAGCGAGAAATGTATTCTGGCAAGCTATGAGTTTCAGGTACGCCGCGATTGTCGATAAACGAGTAACCCGTTTCCAAAATCAATCGCCCCGCCCCGGCGGTTGTTACGGCCGGAGTAAATGAATCACGATCGGTCTCGATGGGTTCTTCCCCGGCTTTTTGAGCGATCGCCTGAGGAGCGGCCAAAAGCAGTACTATTGCAACGAGCGGCAAAATCTTACGCATGGCGATCTTTCAGGATAGGTAAAACCCAAACGCGACCTGCAACCGATTCGCAGCCCCACTTTCACCATTAACAGCTTCAGAATTCGATCGCACAAAAAAACCCCAATCGAACAGAAGACTGCCTCAGGCGGAAATTGTCACTCTTCATCGTGCCGGAGAAGTATATGAAGAGAATTCGCCGCTACTAGCACGATTAGAAAGAGAGCTTCTCTCGTATCGTCGGCAGTACCATAAAATCACTTGAGACGGGGTTCGTTTCGTGGCCAATTTTCTCCGCGATCACCATGTCGCTGCATGGAAATTTTGGATTCCCACCCCCCCTCTTTGTTGGGAGGGCTTTCGCGGAAAAGACGCGCTACGCGCGGCCAATAATCATTGTGGAAATGCATTTCTAAATCACGATAATGGGGCCTTATCGTTAGCATGTTAGAGGCCAGAATGCGTCGCAGGCGGATACGCAGTTCTGGCGACGCACAACCAAACACTACTGCGGTCGTACTTTTGTGATAGCGTTGACAATCATGACCCATTGATGGTGTAAAAATCAGGGCACAGGCCGTGGTCTGGTGAACGCGCTCGGTCTCCCGTAAAACCAACTGGTATTGCATGATGATAGAGAACTTATTGGAAAGAATTTCTGACGGGCAAACAGACTTGGTGTTTGATTACGTTGAGGCTGGCCACTCTGCAAAATCAACACATTTTGGAGATGTGTCGCTCATCAAGTGGTGTGCCTACCACGGTGACGTAACTGCCATCAAATTCTTGCTTCGCGAGGGTGAGTCCCTGGAATCGCTCGGAGACAATTTCGATCTCAATGGCGCAGTCTTTCATGGTTATCCCCGACTTTGTCAGTTCCTTATCGAGCAAGGGGCGGACGTGAACAGGCCGTTATTGGGCACCGGAGAAACACCTTTGCATTCGTCCCTGTGCACAGCAGATCGAAAGAACCATGATTATGTGCTTCAATTACTCCTCGAGCATGGTGCGAATCCAAACTGTGTGACCAATCCCTCTGTTGAAACCGAGTCCTTCATGCGTGACATCAGAACTCGAGCGGAAACACCGCTTCATCGCGCAGCGGCGTTTGGTAACGAAGGAACAATTCAAATGCTGCTTGATGCCGGCGCTCGCGTCGATGCAAAAGACATGAATGGTGATTCGCCGCTCACATGGGCCAGCTGGCATTTACGCCCCCGATCCATTCTGCGTCTGCTCTGTTATAACCATTATCGGGCGTAGATCATCAATCGGCCGCAAAGTGAGATCTTGGCATACTTGCGGTGGTGGAATGTTTTCAAGCCGTTCGATCTCACAGTGTGAATCCGTGTGGTGCCAATCATGAAATGGATCATTGTGATTATCAGTCTTGCAGTTGCAGGGTTCTGTTTGTTCGGCTATTTGGCCACGTTTGAGTTCAATGTCTCGAATGCGATATATTTCCGTATTGGATATGTTCTCATTGGCTTGAGTTGCCTTTTGGGTGCAGCATGGCTGATTCTTTCACGGAAGAGTTCGTCATGAAGACCGAGTCAGTTAACCCACTGCCGGTCAAACGGCCACCCCGCAGTCCTGGCCACGCCGGTGGTCCAGACATAGGCCAAACACGATGAAAAAGCACGAACTTCTTTCGAATCGCGCAAATAAGTCTGCCAAGTTGGAAGAGTTGGCGTTTTTCCGAAGAAAACGAGGGTCGCCACCGGGAATCAACTTGGCAAAGTTGGACAAGTTGAGCACGAAGAGGTGAGAGGTCGGAGATCAGAGGCCAGGACTACTGACCCCGGCCTCTCACCTCTGACCCCTATTTCCATCACCTTTTGATCGTCCCGCGCATGATCCGCGTCGCGAGCTCAGATACCCTTGGGTCCGCGTCCTCGACAGCGACCGCTCGGGCAATGCCGATCAGTTCGGGGTCGTTTGTGGTGGCAAGCGCGGTGAGGGCTTTGAGCCGCACGTTGGCATCGCTGTCAGAGAGCAATTCTTTGAGCCACCGCCGGGCCGTCCGTGCGGGGAGGACTTGCAGATCATCCACGAGGTTTAATCGCACTTGAGGATCGGACGAAGTGAACTTACTACCAAGCACAAGCTCATCGTTCGTAAGACCACGTTCCTTGAGGACCGTGCGAATGAGACCGGCTTGGAATTTGTCGGCCGTATTCAAATCCGTGAGTAAGGTTCGCGTGTCTTGCGACATGAGTTGGGCGATCCGCGACTCCATCACTTCGGGCGAAGGGACATCGATCGTTTCAGCCGCTGCCATGATGGGCGTTGAAACGGGCGCTTGGGCATCGGCCAAGGGTTCAGGATTTGGCGCAGCGGCGACCGGCGTTTTCGTTTGCCATTCCGGCAGCCAATCCGTTGCCGCGGGAAGCTGGGTCGAGCCGGTGATTTCCTCCGCTGAGTCGGACTTCGCAATTGATTCGGCGTCAACCGCAATGGGCAGTGGTGCTGACTCCTGGCGGGAACTGGCGATTGCACGCTCGCTGGGGAGCGCGGGGAGGCGAATCTCGGGTGCAGGGGGCGTTGCCGCGGTGACGACGACAGGTTGTTCGCTGGGAAGTGTTCGTAGGCGTGGACCCACCGGCGGGATCGCGTCGAGGATCGTGCTGCAATTCGCCAACAAAGGAACGGCAATCGCGGGGGGAATGTCGGCAGCCAAGTCAGCGAGTTCCACGGCAAGTCGCGTCGCCCATTGCTGCCCGAACGGCCCGAACTTATCGACGTTTTCCGCCAGCGCCGCGGCGAGCAGATTCGTGGGTGTGGCAATGTCGTACGCCGCATCGGTTTCGTGGCGCAACTTCCACGTGGCGAGTTGCTCCTTGATGATCTCCCGAGCCGCCAAAGCGACATCGGCTTTTTCGGAAGCCGCCGCACGAACCAAGACCGGGATTCCCGGATCCCCGAACCGCGCGACTTGTATGAGTACGGGGCGACAATTGGGGTGCTCGGCGCGTTCGAGTTTGGCAACCAAACCTTGGGCGAGCCGCTCTTGCTGCCAAGTGCGAACCTCTGGCCAAAGCGTAAACGCCGCTATCAACATCGTGGCCACGAGCCCGGTGAGAATCGTCAAACGGGCCAACAGCGAACGCGGTTTGGTGACATCCATGACACCAACTCACAGGTGGTTTTTGAGGGATAGTTCACCGCGATTTTCATCCAAGCTGGCAGCAGCGACAAGATCAACCATCGCCGACAGTGATAGCACTCCCGCGATCCCGCAGCTTTTTGCTGGGGTCGACTCCCCCGCCGTGCCGAATAACTTCTACGACCCGCAAATCTTCTCAAGCGTTGCGGGCAAGGGTAGGGGGGAATTGAATGCATCGCTGTCTGCGCACAACGAGCGCCGTTGCGCTCTGTGGTCATCGACCGCTTCGCCGTTTTGCGGCGTGGTCGTTAATTATCTGTCTCGCACTGAGCTGGGTTGGAAAATCCCGCGCGGCCGAAAAGTCGCTCGAAGCCAGCACCTCGGACCAGGCACGTTCGGAAGCTTTGGAAGCGATCCCGCTACAAAAAATCACTCCCGAATATCGCCAGGCCGTGCAGTCCGTGCTCCAAGACACGAGCGTCTTCCGTCGCCTGCCAACGCAGGTTGTGGATTGCGATCCCGACATGTTTTCGTTTCTGGCCAAGAACCCGGAAGTGCTGGTCGAGATTTGGCGCGAGTTGGGGATCACGCATGTGACTCTCGAACGGATCGATGCCAATTCGTTCCGCATGGCCGACAATGCTGGCACGACGGGCAAGCTCGTCATCGTCGAGCAAGCTTGCGAAGACAAAGCGCAGAACCGGTTTGTGATGTACGCCGAAGGCAGCTACGAGGGCAAACCGTTCAACAAACCGGTGAAGGCGCAATGCGTGCTGCTACTGCGGAGCGGTTCGTTCGTCGAAAGCAATGGTCGCAACTATGTCGCGGCTCGCCTCGATTCATTCATTCACATCGACCGTGCCAGTTTAGAGATTTTCGCGAAGGTGGTGCACCCACTCGTAGGAAGAATGGCAGATCGCAATTTTTCCGACACCGTGACCTTCGTGGGCAGTTTCTCGCAAGCCGCTGAAATGGAGCCCGCACGCATTAAGCGGCTGAGCGAGAATCTGGAGAATGTGAGTGTGAATCGGCAACGCGAATTGGCAAAAATTGCCTACGATTGCCACGAACACTCGAATCTCGACCTGACAGCTGCTGGCCCCGCAAAAACGGTGAAATAAGCTACCGCAAAGCATTTCGCCGTTTTCCAGCAGAAATATACCAAGGTTTGTTCCGTTCCCGCGAAGACGTTCTCGACAGCATGTGCCTCCATTAGGGGGCATTGCGGCTGACCGGGTTCGTCAATAATCAAAGAGTGCATGGCGGTATTTACCAGCACTCGTGAAGCGGGAGGGAATCGACCATGAAGTTCAAAGCATTCTTATGTTGCGTTTGTTTGGCCTTAGCACCCACATCGTGGGGCCAAGCGGCGGAAGTCGATTTGCGCGACGCCGCGCTGCCGATGGCTCATCTGGCAGTCTACGGCAAGCACAATCCAGAGCGTGATTACCAACGCGACTATCTGGCCGAGGTTTGGCAAACCATTCAGGAAGAAAAGATTCCTGAACGAATTCTGAAAATAGTCACCTCGCGGCTGCCTCAGGAGAAACTCGACGAGGCCCAACAAGTGATCGACGAAATTAGCGCCGCGATCGATCCCAGTTTGAAAGAATCGATCCTGAGCTCCGAGGAAGTCCTGTATTTGCAGATGATGGAGTTCCCCATGAACCATCATCTGATCGCACTACGTTATCCTGGTGATGGAGCGGAAAAAGTCGAAAAGAGCTGCCAGAACTTACTCAACTTGCTGGAGGCTAAAAGCGAGGGCAAGGTCCCAGTCACGCAGATTAGTCAAGGAGACGTGGAGATCACCGGCTTGGTCTTGCCGCCGAACTCACCGTTTCAACCGGTGTTTGCTCGTCTGGATGACGTCTTTCTAATCAGCAGTTCGCACGTCATGTTGAGCCAAGCCCTTGAAATGCTCAAAAGCCATAGCGGCAAGTCAAAGTTCGATGACCCACGCTTCGCCGAAGCTTTTGCCAAACTCCCCACTCCCGAGGATGCGACCGTCATCTTCGATGGTCAACTTTTGTTCAAGCAACTGGGATCAATCGGCGGATTTGTCCGACAACAGTCGAAAGAGGATCCCAAAGCTGTGCGAGTGGCAGATGCTATCGACATGCTCATCAGCGAGCTTGCGGTGATCGATTATGAAGTGACCGTCGAATACACCGAAGGATTTGAAAATCGCGCCGCGACCTTGGGCAAAGTCACCGCCGATGCGAAAGAGAAATTGCTCGGCAAAATGCTGGGAAGTGGCAAGCCGTTTGAAGATTGGCAGACATGGATTCCCGCCGACGCAGTTGCCTATTCGCTTTCCAAGGGCGTGCAGCTTCATCCGGTTTACGAACATGTGATGGAGATTTTGCAAACCAAGCTTCCTGAATCAAAGGACGCCTTAGCCAAATTTGAAAAGGTGCAAGCAGATCTGGATTTGTACCTCGACCGCGACATTTTGCAGTCGTTCAGCGGTGAAAGTGTTTCAGTGACTTTGCCGCGTGCCGATGAGGGGCAAGATTCCGTGTTCGCGTTGAAATGCTCCAATCCGGATCGAATTCGCGAATTGTTGCATCGGTTGGTCGACAACCTCAACAAGCTGCCGCCGTTGCAGGCTCAGCAGATTACGCTAGCCGCGGTGGAGTCGTTGCCGGAGTTTGAAACGCTCAATGTGCCGATGTTGGTCGCTTTCAATGTGAAACCGGTCATTGGTTTTCATGATGGTTGGATGATGGTGGGCTCGAATCCCGAATGTGTGCAGAAAATTCTGGATGCCCGTGCAGGCAAAACAGACACGATTGATAGCTCGGAACATTTTGAACGGTTTCACTTAGCAATCGAAGGGCCCGTGGATTCGCTTGCCTTCACCGATTTGGAAAAAGGTATTCACCACGCGGCAGATATGATTCGCAAGGTGGGAGGCATCGCGCCCATGTTTCTAGCGATGGCAGGGGCCAACGCCAATGCCGAAGAAATCAAACCGATAGTCGAAGCATTGGCACTGCTCCCAAGCATTGCCAACGTCGTGGAGAAGTTTGACTACTACCAAGCGAACTTGATGGTGGTGCAAGCTGGTCCGCTACCGGATTCGTACTTGAAGCAATCGGTGACGTTGATTCGCCAGCCTGTGACAACCAGCAAGTAACAAACTCACCGCCGCAGATTGAATTGATCTGCGGCGGCTTTAGTTTCATGACTTTCCGAAGTGCTTGAGCGCCAAATCGCTCAGCCCTTTGAGATCGAGCTTGCCGGTTCCGAGCACGGGAATTTGCTCGACTTCCAAAAAGCTATCCGGCGACGGAAGCCACAAATTGGGTAAGCCAAGTGTGGCCAGATGATCGCAGATTTGTCGCGGCGTTTTGTCGAGCTTGGTGTGGACGACAATCAAACGCTCACCACGTTTCTCATCGGGAACCGCCGTCACCACGGCCCGCACGATTTCATCCTCGGGAGATTGCACAAAACGCTGAATGGCTTCTTCGAGATTGAGATGGGGCACCATCTCTCCGCCAATCTTGGAAAACCGGCTCAGCCGCCCCGTGATTTGAATGAATCCTTGTCGGTCAATGATCGCGATATCACCCGTGACATACCAACCATCGCGGATCACCTCGGCAGTTTTGTCGGGAGAGCCGAGATAACCCTTCATCACATTAGGGCCCTTCACCAGCAACATGCCAGGGGTTTCGGGTGGCAAAATAGTACCGGTATCGGGATCAACGATCTTGGCCGTTACGCCGGGAACGGGCCGCCCGACGGTTCCTTCCTTGAGACCTTCATCGCCACTTTGCGAACGCATCGGCGGCACATTCACGGAAACGAGCGGCGAAAGTTCCGTGGCGCCATAGCCCTCGATTGGCCGCACGCCAAATTTCGCTTCGAACTCATCGGTAAGTGCTAACGGGAGCTTTTCTGCCCCGGCCACAACGACTTCCATCTTGGCAAAGTCTTCACGCTCACAGCGACGCAGGTACGAACGCAAGAACGTCGGCGTGGATAACAAGATCGTGACTCCCCACTTGCGGCACAAGCTTCCCACGATCTTGGCATCAAGCGGCGTGAAGTGATACACACACCGCACGTCGAGACCCAATACGGTCCAGAGCGTCACCATAAAGCCGAACGAGTGGAAAAAGGGCAAGATGCCGAGCAGGGTATCGTCACTCCGAAGGTGAATGACCTGATCAATCGCCTCAACATTGGAACCAATGTTGTGATTTGTGAGCACAACGCCCTTGGGATCGCCCGTGGAGCCGGAGGTGAAAATGACCGTGAGTTCGTCGTCGCTCGTCATGCGATGGATGCCTAAGATTCGTTCAAGAATCGCGAGTGGCGTCGCATAAGCCATCAGCACGCCCGCGATTTTGTCGGTGGTGGTGACTTTGTCTTTGAAGTCTTCTAGCAGGATCACTTTGGCGTCGATCTTCAGATCGAGCTTCTCCATAACCTTCTTGCTGGTGAGCACATGGCGGATCCCCGCCTTACGAATGCAGGCGTTGAGCACGTCGTTGGTAACAGTGTAATTCAAATTGGCTGCCACACGGCCGGAGAGCGTTACCGCGGCGTTGGTGATCACTGCGCCGACCGACGGAGGCATGAGCACTCCGACATATTTTTCGCCCGATTCAAATACATTTCGCAGCAAAAGCCGTCGCAAAATGAGCGTTCGCATCAGCAGCGATCCCCCCGTCGCTTCAGCACCGCTGGAGTCGGCCAATTTGAATTTGAACAAACTCTTACGGCATTTACGCAACATCAAGCGAGGCAAAACCATCATACGTTGTCTTCTCCCGGTTACGGCCTCGGCGCCGAGGTCTTGCACGGCTTGGCGGAGTTCGCAGATGTCGGTAACGTTTTCCACAGGCTTGCCAAACCAAATGGACACAGGGCGGAAAAACGCGCGGCGACGGATGCGAGTTAGTGGCCCACCACGGAAGGTAAAGATACTACCCCAGAGTTCATCGAGGTAGACCGGAATCACTTGAGCCGAAGTCCCTTTGATGATTTCCAGCGTTCCCCGACGGAATGGCTGCAATTGCCCCGACTTGCTGATACCCCCTTCGGGAAAGATGCAAACCAATTCGCCGTTGTTAAGGGCTTCACGAGCCGTGTCGAGAGCCGACTTCGTGGCCTTCGGGGCGCGGGGCAGAATGGGGATGACCCCCATGATTTGCGCAAGTCCTCGTGTCCACCGACTGTTGATGAAATCAGCCGACACGATCATGCGAATCGGTCGCGGCGAAATGGCAATCAATAAAAGCCCGTCCAGCCAAGAGACATGGTTGGGTACCAACAGCGCACCACCGACCTCGGGCAAGTTTTCGCGTTGGTGTACACGGACTTTAAACACGGTATGAGTCAGCAGCCAAGCCAAGAAGCGAATTGAGGCTTGGGGAATCATGCAGACGATATAAATCAGCACCGGAATCGTCAGTACGCCGCAAACGAGAAAAATCTGGCGAGCTGTCAAAAGTGGCGGCCCAACAAACTCCTGAAAAACTTCCCGCGCGAGACCTTCGCGTTCGGGGAATTCGTGTGTCAGTCCGATTACATCGAGAGGGGTACCAGTTTCGCGAGATTGTTCTAACCGATGCCACATTTCCGTGGCCAGGGCGGCCGTTTTGGGCTGATTCACATAGCTGGCCTGAAGATTTTCCAGTGTGCCGGGATCAGTGGGCAACCGCATGATGAAGAACGCTAACGACGCCAGCAACATGCCACTGAACGTCATGAAATTGCTCGCGGCGAGAATCGAACCACGCCGGTCGGGCGGACTATTGAATTGCATGTACGAGGCTAGCGGCACGTCAAACAGCCCTGCTGAGCATCCAAGGAGAAATAGCAAGATTCCCGCCCCGATATAGCTGAGGGTCAACTCACCCCCTTCGATGAAGAACTCGCCCTCGACGGTGAAAAGCATGACTGGCACGAGCACCAGACCTAGCGCGCCCAGCGGCAGAATTCCCAGTTCGACGCGGCCAGCCGACCAGATGCCAGCCAGCACGCTGCCGACACCCACACCAACGACCAGGGCCGCGAGCAGTGGTGCGACTTGGGTTTGCTTTTCGCCCCCAGCTTCGAAGGCAAATTGATCGATATTCAAATGCGCGAGCGCGGCCAGGGTCCAAAAGAAAAGAATACCCAACGCCACGCGCAACATCGCTGGCGTGTGGGAAAGTGTTTTGAGATCGGCCCACGTTTGTTGCGGGGCGTTCCACGGAAACTTACGCGATGGATCGCCGGCTTTGTAGTGTGCGATCGCGAGGCTGGTGACCCAACCCGCAATAGCCACTCCGACAAGCACATAAGCCGACCATTCCCAATGCGATTGGCCACGATCGCCCGTGTTATCCGCGAGCCAACTTCCAGCAGTCGCGCCCACGGTGGTAGATACGACGGTCGTCAGGCCGATGAGGCCGTTGGCAGCGGAGATTTTGTCGTCGCGGAGCATCTCCGGAATGCTGCCGAGCTTCGCTGGTCCAAACAAGGCGGCTTGAGAGCCGATGAGCCCCAACACGGCCAGCAGCAGCCACACTTGTCCCCAGACGATGCACAGAATCGCCAGGGCCATGATGATGATCTCGGCAAACTTGCAGGCCACGATGACGGAGCGTTTGCTGAAGCGGTCGGCCAAATAGCCCGCTGGTGCCGCGAGTAGAATGTAAGGAGCGACAAACACCGCCAGGCCCAGGGTCAGCACGCCGCTGACCTGGCTCGCTTCGAAATAATCCTTGCCGATGCCGATCACCAGCCAGCGCAGGATATTGTCGTTTGTGGCCCCCAAGAACTGGGTGGCGAGCAACCCCAAAAAGCTGGCTGAAAGGAGGCCACGTTTTTCCGAATTCGTAGCCGGGGGCGAATTGCTGAACGTGGTTTCGCTTGCCATTGAGAATCGAACGGTGCCGCCTGTGAGAATATGCCGATGACCCTCTAATGTAGCCTGCGGCGACTGTTTGCACCAATCGCAATCGGCAAACGAGACCTAGGGCGGTTCGTGCGTTTCGTGGCGTGATTGAAGATTTTGCAGTTTCCTTGTTAGTTGGATAGCTTGTAAAGTCTACTCATCGTAGCTATGCCGATTGTGAGTCAAGTCCCAGATGTGGTTTCCTTGTGGGTGCTGATTTTTATATTGATTTGATTACCGCCCTGTGGTTGGGCTTTATGGGGGCGTGCGTCGGCAGTTTTCTCAACGTTGTGGCCTACCGCGTGCCGCTGGGAATGTCGGTCGTCTGGAAGCCGTCGCATTGTCCCCATTGCTACCATCCAATTCGCGCCCGAGATAATGTGCCGGTGTTGGGGTGGCTCAGCTTGCGAGGCCGTTGCCGCGACTGTGGCGCGCCGATCTCACCTCGCTATGCGATTGTCGAAGCGATCATGGGGATCGTATTTTTCTTGCTCGCTTATTTGGAGTTGTTTCGCGGCGGGGCCACTGTCTTTGGCGAGCCGCTTACCGATTTACGCGGTGCAATGGACATCGTCTGGATCCCACAATGGGGAGTCATCGGGCAGTATGTCTATCACGCCTTGTTGGCCAGCGTTCTGATGACTATTGTGCTACTCCGCTTGGATGAAAATATCACCCGCGGAAAGTTAATGATCTGGTCGGTAGTTCTGTTAGCTCTCTACCCATTGCCAGCAATCTGCATCAACTAGTCCGCCACCAACTTAGCCGCATCTCTCGCAAAATATGTGAGGATGCCATCGGCTCCCGCGCGCTTGAATGCGAGTAAGCTTTCAAGCATAACTTTGTCGCGATCAAGCCAACCTTTTTCTGCCGCCGCAGTGAGCATCGCGTATTCGCCGCTGACTTGATATGCAAACGTCGGTACGCCGAAGGTGTCCTTCACTCGCCGCACGATATCCAAATAAGGCATCCCCGGCTTGACCATCACGCTATCCGCCCCTTCGGCAATATCGAGGGCTACTTCGCGGATCGCTTCGTCGCCGTTAGCGGGATCCATTTGATAGGTTCGCTTGTCGCCACTCCCCAAGTTGGCCGCGGAACCGACCGCATCGCGAAACGGGCCATAAAATGCCGACGCATATTTGGCGGCGTAGGCCATGATCTGCACGTGCTCGAATCCGGCGGCATCGAGCGCTTTTCGAACCGCGCCAATCCGGCCGTCCATCATGTCCGACGGAGCAATAATGTCGGAACCAGCCTCGGCTTGGACGACCGCTTGTCGACAAAGCATCGCGACGGTTTCGTCGTTCACCACATAGCCGTCTTGTACCAATCCGTCTTGGCCGTGGCTGGAATAGGGATCGAGCGCCACGTCGCAAATCATGCCGATTCGATTGCCGTGTGCTTTTTTCACCGACGATACGGCGCGGCACACAAGATTGTCGGCATTAATAGCTTCTTCGCAGTCTGGCGTTTTCTTTTCCGAGGGTGTGGCAGGAAATAGTGCCACAGCAGGAATGCCCAGCTCAATCGCTTCGCCGACAGCATCGACAATCAAATCTATAGACAGTCTTTCGACGCCCGGCATCGAAGTGATGGGTTCGCGCCGTGATTTTCCTTCACACACAAACAAGGGCCAGATGAGATCGTTGACTGACAGGTGATTTTCCTGAACGAGTCGACGCGACCAATCTTCACGTCTCACCCGACGCATACGAGTTTCTGGATAGCGGCCAAAAGATTGGAATTGTGCGTCGGCCATGATTTCCTGCCCAGAGAGTTCCGTGAATCTTGTCTATCGGACTTCCATTATCCAAGGCCATGTCCTTAAAATCCATGGCGGAAGTCCCCTGTCGTTTCATGGAATTTGTTTTATGCCCAGTTCTGAACCGAAAATGGCCCTTGGGCCGTTTGAGTTTCGTCCGGCCTTTGTGAAAGTCAACGGTCGGCCACAACTTGCCGATTGGAAGGGCCCCCTGCAATTTGCCATTTGGTGCCAACGGGCAAGTCCCTGGTGGATCGGCGATATGATCAACCGGGGTGAGGATCTTTTTGGAGAGGAATTTGGCGAGGTTTGCGGCGAAACGCTCTCGACCGACATGGTCAGCCGCTATGCCTCGGTCGCCCGTCGTGTCCCGCCACAAAATCGCCATCCAGAATTGTCATGGTCGGCACATGCCGCGGTCGCGCGTTTGAATCACAATGAACAGCGTAAGATGCTGGCCGAGGCCGCCAAGCATGGTTGGAACAGCGACGACCTGCGCAAACGAGTTCAGCAGTTTCTCAAATCGCGGAATGATTGATTCTGCTTGTCATGTGGTCACTTCATGATTTACGAATTTCACGATCTGCTATTGATAGGGATCGTGATGACCTTTGGCAGCGTCATTCAAGGGGCCGTCGGATTTGCCTCGGGCTTGTTGGGAGTTCCGCTTTTAGTACTTTGCGGTTTTTCTCTTCCAGAAGCCGCAACGATCAATCTTGTTTCTACGAGCGTTCAGAATTTTACGGGCACTTGGAAACTCTGGGACTATTTGGATTTCGAGGAACTAGTCTATCCGACGGTCGTGCGACTTTGCTTCGCGATCCCTTTGGGCACTTACGCGGCAGGTTGGGTTGACGAACGACTGACTCCTGTACACTCGAAACAAATTTTGGGATTGCTGTTACTGACCGTGCTATTTCTGTTGTGGTTTTTCAAGATCAAGCCGCGAGAGCAACTGAATATTTTTTGGAAGACGTTGGCATTTGGAAGTTCGGGGTTCCTGTTAGGTTTTGCTTCGATGGGGGCCGCGCCGCTGGTAATTTACGCGAATTCACTCACGTGGCCCGTAAATAAATCCCGCGCGTTCCTATTTTTCTGCTCCGCCGTGGGACAACCTTTTGCCGCCTTGTTTTTCTGGCTGAAATTCGGTGATAAGGTCCTAACGCCGGCCTGTTCGACGTTGCTGTTTCTCCCCGCAATTTTTGCCGGATTGTGGCTTGGTTTGCATCTGGGAGCATTTCTGTCAGTTGCAGTGTTTCGCAAGATCACGTTCGGACTGATTGCCATCACCGCAATAGCGGCCATCCTAGCACCCTTTCTGTAAGCACGTTACAACATGAAGCACACTCATCTCGAAGTTCATTTTCCATGAGGCCCGTCGTGTATCTTGCTAATACCCAGCGTTATGACTCGATGACTTACAACCGTTGCGGTCGCAGCGGTGTGAAATTGCCTGCAGTTTCTTTGGGGTTGTGGCACAATTTTGGTGGTGTTGATGCTTACGAAACGGGTCGTGGCATCGTGCTGCGAGCGTTCGATTTGGGCGTAACCCATTTTGATCTGGCTAACAACTACGGCCCGCCGCCTGGTTCGGCCGAAGAGAACTTCGGCAGGATACTCCACGAAGATTTAAAGACCTATCGCGATGAACTGATCGTTTCCACGAAGGCTGGGTATCTGATGTGGCCAGGGCCCTATGGCGAATGGGGATCGCGTAAGTATTTGTTGAGCAGCTTGGATCAAAGCCTCAAACGGATGGGTTTGGAATACGTCGACATCTTCTATTCGCATCGCCCCGATCCGGATACACCGCTAGAAGAAACGATGGGAGCCTTGGCGTCGGCAGTAACGCAAGGCAAAGCCTTATATGCGGGGATCTCCAATTACCGACCCGCGATGATGGCCGAGGCTTGCCGTTTGCTACGGGAAATGGGTACGCCGTGTTTGATTCATCAACCGCGGTATTCGATGTTCGATCGCTGGGTTGAGGAGGAAAGTTTATTGGATTTGCTGGAGCGAGAAGGAGTGGGCTGCATTCCATTTTCTCCGCTGGCTCAAGGGCTGCTTACGGACCGCTATCTGCAAGGCATTCCAGCCGATAGTCGTGCTGCTAAGCCGCATGGATTTCTCAAGCAACAGGAAATCACATCTGCACGACTTCAGCAAATCACCAAGCTCGGCGAAATCGCTTCGGCCCGTGGGCAATCACTCGCACAAATGGCGCTCGCGTGGGTGCTGAAAGATTCGCGCATCACGACAGTGTTAATCGGGGCGAGTTCTGTCGCCCAACTGGAACAGAATCTCGGTTGCCTTGCCAATCGTAAATTTTCCAATGAGGAAATCAACTCAATTGAAGAAGTGCTGCGTTCTTAAATGGCCAATGAAAAAAGGCCGCCCATTCCAGGCGGCCTTTTGAGTTAGAACGAATTGCAAACGCAGTCTTACTTGCGACGCACGACCAAGCCGATCAATCCTAGTGCTCCCAGCAAACAAGTCGTGGGCTCGGGAATGGCTTCGCCGCGAATCTCACCCGTACCTGAGGCTTCGAAACCCGTCACAAATCCACCTGCCGATGTCTTCGTGCCAGGTGTGACTTGAGCCGAGAATGATACAGTCACAGGATCGCCAATCACCAACCCGCCGGGCAGGTTTTGGGTAAAAACATCCGAGATTGCTGCACCGAATGTAAATTGAACGACGTTGAGAATGTCGACATACGTAATCGAGACATCCTCCAAATCAACCAGCAAGTACTCGCTAGCCAAAGGGGATGTGCCGATGAGCAAATCGAAAAAGCCAGGATTGCCAGGAGTCGTTTGAGAATCAACCGTACCTGGAGCAGAGGAAATTCCCGTGACGTCGGGAATGTAAGCATCCAGTGAAATGTCACTTGTGATGGTGTTGACTAACGAGCCGTCAACATAGATTTCCACGGAGGTAAGAGCATCAGCATCGGCTGGATTGGCCACGCCACCCGCGGTCGAGCCGCCATCATAAATCGCAGAACCATCATAAACGAGGTTCATACCCGTGAATTGAATTTCGATCGTAGCAGCCTGAGCGGCCGTCAGCGATAAAGCCACCATAGCGCACGCAGCTCCGCAGCGGGCAAGGTGTGAAACGAGTTGTGTAATCTTCATTAGTTCTAACTCCCCAGACGTAATCTTCAAAAGATGTATTGTCGCGATCCATCCTTGCGACTTCTGAATAGACGGATAATTCCGTATCAGGGCGACTAGATGCACACCCTGCGCTAGCTGCCCAAATTACTAATGTAATTAAATGACCAAACGCCGCAACATTTATGTCGCGTTAATGGGTGGTTTTTTTAGGGTTTTTTTGGCTTAAACAACTACTTTAACAGACTGTGGGGCTGGTTCCAAAGCGACCACATGGAATTGCGCATTAGTTTGTCATCGACAAATAAACGCGCAACGAAAGGTCTTTGCTGCCTACCGGACACGCTTTTGTAAGCAAACCACAACTCAGCACCCACCTGAATGGGGGAAATCACTCTGAATCATTGTAGGGGAAGCCTCCACCAACCATGCCAACCCGCAAGCTCCCTGCACTTAAATGACCACCGGTTTACCCAACGCCCGACGGATCGGGACCAATTGCCCAGCGTGCATCAAGCCGTGCGTCGCGATCAACACAAGCATGTGCCCGGTTGTAGGGAACATCGAACGGAAATTCTCCGGCGCAGGCTGATCGAGGTCTGCCTCAGTGAGTTTGCTCAAGAGTACATTCGTCGCGGCATGGACTTGCTCAAACAGATCCAAGTACTCCTGCTTCGTGCAAAAGTTCTCAGGGTTGTCATCTCCAACCGTCGCCTTGCTATGCTTTTCAGCAAACCCGGCAGGCAATTCAATAACAGCCTCCGTGTCGACAAATCCGATCAATTGATTTTCCGACGAAATTAAATGCCCCAGCTGCCAGGCGATATGGTTACAACCAGGCCCGGGACGCAGCATGAGATCGGCATCGCTCAAATCTTCCAAATAACGTCCCAACACCATCGAGGAAGTATTCATCGCGATTCGAATCACGTCTTGCGCTTGCATGGCATTTCTCCGGTTCATGTCATTCTAAAAATCTTACGAACAAGAACACTGTAGCAATCGCGGCAAGGTTCTGGCCAGAGGAACTATCAACCGCCATAACGACCGCAGCGCGTGGGGAATGTTATTCGCAAGCAAGACTTCCAACTCTTCCAACTTGTCCAACTTTTTTGCACAGTTCGAAATGAAGTCGTGTTTCTTAATGTGAATGTTAAATGACTATAACTTCGGCGATGCCAGGATGGATAGTGTAAAGTATACGTCCTTCGAATGGTCATGATTATCAATCACCCACCCTCTGCGATGGGTAGGGAAAGGTCTTCAGAACAGGTATTTAATTTTTCGACTGTTAATGTCTTCGCCTATTTCTCCGTGCGCTTCCCTTGGTGTTTATTTCGGAGTCAATTATCCGCATTCCGAAATTGATTAAAAACTAGACCACATTATCATGATTTGCGGCGAAGTTACCACAACGATTTTTGACCACCCCCCGATTAGTCATTTAGGAATTTAGAATTCTCACACGCAAACGCGGGCCGCGGAGAGAAATCGCGAATGATATCAATTGCACTAATAAGTAAAACCGCTGATTAACGTTGATATGTAAGGTCTTTAATGCCGAAGACATGGCAGCCAATAGCCAAGGGAGCAACTGAGCCCGCCGAGCGGAGCGAGGATACCAGGGCAATGTCAGTAGAGATTTCGTTGTGAGTTCCGCGAACTTTGGGTGGCAAGCCCTCTAATATAAGTGCATGCCACCCATTGAGTAGCGATTCCGATTCGGGACGACTCGATGATTCGGTGCTAGCGTACTGAGAAATCACTGGGAATTCACGGTGAAAATAAAGAATGTTGGCCGCTTAGAAATGCCCTTTACGTGTTTAGGGCTTCTCGGCACAATACGCCCCGCTCGCTGCCAGGGGGAACCCGCGGCATTGAGTGAGTATTACCCACCGCCCACCCCGCTTGCCGGGCAATGAGTGCCCCGGGCGGCCAAAACAATCGGTCGGTCAAGGATGACCTTTTCCAGCAAGGAGTGCTGACGTGAGAGCCCATCTGTTCGCGTGTGTTTCCCTGTGTGTTGCTTTATTCTGTTCCGTGGCCAGCGCCCAACAACAACAGCCCCAGTCGGGCCCGAGTGCAAATGCCGCTCGCTACGGCTACGCGGTTGTCGACGTCACCTACATCTTCAAGAACTACGCCAAGTTCAATCAGCAGATGGAAGGCATGAAAGGCGCGATGGAATCGGCTGATGCTCAACTCAAGGCCGATCGTGATACGGTCGCCGGCAAAGAGCAAGCTCGTGAGCAATACAATCCTGGCTCACCCGAGTTCAAGCAAGTCGACGAAGAAATCGCTCGCTTGAAGGCTGAGTTCCAATTGAAGGCTGGCAAGATTCGCCGCGACTTCTTGGAGAAGGAAGCTCAAGTCTATTACAGCACGTTCATGGAAGTGAGCAACGCGGTTCAATACTACGCCCAGCAGCACAGCATCGGCATGGTGTTGCGTTTCAACGGCGACTCGATCGATCCGAACAATCGCGAAGACATTTTGCGTGCGATCAACAAGCCGGTTGTGTTCCAAAACAACGTCGACATCACACCTGATGTCTTGGCCTTGTTGAATCGTGGTGGTGCCCCGGGCAATGCTGCTCCTGCCGGCAATCTGGGTACGGCCAATGCCGCCACTGGTGCTGGTGCCGCCGCAGGTGCTCCGCAACGCCGCTAATCGACGGATTGATCCATCTTTCTTTTGACTTGCTGACTGACAATGACTTTCCTCCGCCAACAACGCACGATTCGCCGACCGGTAGCCGTCCTGGGCTTCGGCTATCACACGGGTAAAGACGTGCGTGTCGAATTTCGTCCTGCTCCCGCGGGAGCAGGAATCACATTCGTCCGTGAAGATCTCGGGCTCAATGCCCGGATTCCGGTCCGGTGTGAGCATCGCTACGAAGTTCCTCGGCGGACCTGTTTGAAAGTCGGCCAAGTTCATGTGGAAATGGTTGAACATATTCTCGCCGCGTTGGCGGGTTTGCAGATCGACAACTGCGAAATCGGCGTCGATCAACCCGAAATGCCGGGCTGCGATGGTTCGGCGATGGCCTTCGTGGCCGCCGTCGAATCCGTGGGAGCGGTCGAGCAAGAACGCGAAGTGAATCGCTTGGAGATCACCGAGCACGTCGCGCTCACGAGCGGCGACATGCGGATCGAAGCCTTTCCGAGTGCGACCAACTCCTACACGCTTGAATATACTGTGGACTATCCCAACGATCCGGTGATTGGTTATCAAATCGCAAGCTTGGAGGTCACTCCTGAATTGTTTCGCGATGAGATTGCACCTTGCCGGACGTTTGTCTTGCAGCGCGAAGCCGACGAAATGTTGCGAGCGGGCCTGGGCAAACGGGTACGTTCACACGATTTGTTGATTTTCGGTGATAAGGGGCCAGTCAGCAATCGATTACGATTCGACAACGAATGTGCCCGGCACAAGGCGCTCGACGTGATCGGCGATCTGGCCCTGACGGGTTGTGAAATTGAAGGCCACATTGTGGCTTATCGGAGCGGACATCGCTTGAATGCGGCATTCGCTCAGGAATTGCTCAGACGCTTTGCGGGCGTAACCCTCAAAGCGAGTGCGTAGCGGGCGGATTTTACAGGTGACTTTGGCAGGCCGAGTAACGAGATTCGAGTAATGGCAACCAGCATAGCAGCAAACGCCTGGATCGACCCGCGAGCCGAAATCGACGAAGAAGTCGAAATTGGTCCCTTCTGCATGGTCGGTCCCGGGGCAAAAATCGGATACGGCACGCGTCTGTTAAACCATGTCACGATCATGGGCAACGTCACGCTGGGCCGCAACAACACGGTTTATCCCAACGTCGTTCTCGGGGCCGAGCCCCAAGATGTGAGCTTTCAAGGGGCTGAAACCTACGTCGAAATCGGCGACAACAACGTTTTGCGAGAAGGTGTTTCGGTCAATCGCGGCACGGAAAAAGAAGATGGCATCACCCGGATTGGTGATCACAACTTCTTGATGGGCAATGTTCACATCGCCCACGATTGCAAACTCGGCGACCACATTATTATTGCTAATGGCTCGCTGTTGGCGGGACACGTCCACGTTCACGATTACGCCTCGATCTCGGGGGGGTGTGCCGTTCACCACTTTGTGACGATTGGCAGTTATAGTTTTCTGGCGGGATTGAGCCGAGCGCTGCACGACGTGCCGCCGTTCATGCTTGCCGAAGGAATCGCGGCTCATCCGCGGTGTATCAATATCGTCGCGCTGAAGCGACGTAACTTTTCTTCCGAGGCCATCGACGGGCTGGCAGCCGCTCATCGGCTGCTGTATCGCTCGAAGGTTGGTCTCACTCACGCTCGTGAAATCCTGCGTTCCAACGGCCAAGAAACGCCAGAAGTCGCTCATCTCCTCAACTTCATCGAAGGCCAACAAGTCGGAAAACATGGTCGAGGTCGTGAAGTGAGGAAAGCCGCGTGAGTCGCCTGAAATTGGCTGTTGTAGGTGCCGGTCACTTGGGCCGGTTTCATTCCCGCGTTGCTGCAAACTTGCCTGAGGCACGTTTGGTGGCCGTGGTTGATCCCGTCGCAAGCGCGCGGGAACAAGTCGCCACGGAAACAAACTCTCAGCCCCTAGCGGATTATCGCGAATTGATCGGCTTGGCCGATGCCGCGATTGTCGCCACCCCCACAACGCTGCACTTCGACGTGGTGCGCGAGCTGTTGCTCGGCGGCCTCCACGTGTTGGTCGAAAAGCCGATCACAACGACAGTCGCTCAAGCCGAAGAACTCGTAAATCTCGCCGAGCGTCAACAACTCGTACTGCAAGTGGGTCACATCGAACGCTTCAATCCTGCGTTCACGGCGGTGAGCAATCGCCTGCACGATCCCAAATACATTACCGCCCGTCGGCTAAGCACGTACACATTCCGTTCGACCGATATCAGCGTCGTGTTGGACCTGATGATTCACGACATTGATGTTGTGATGAATCTCGCTCAATCGCCGATCACACGTATCGAAGCCGTTGGTATTTCGGTGCTAAGCAAAGAAGCTGATATCGTGGATGCCCGGTTACATTTTGCCTCGGGCTGTATCGCCAATTTGACTGCTTCGCGGGTGAGTTACGAAGCCGTCCGTTCGATGCAGGTCTTCACGGATGATTGCTGTGCGACGATCGATTTTGGAGCACGCAAAGCGCGGCTCGTTGAACCGTGTGCCGAGGTTCTTTCACGCGAATTCGACGTTGATGCTTTGAGTGGCGATCAGAAAAACGCGCTCCGAGAACATTTGTTTACGGCATTACTCGCCAAAAGTGAAGTGCCGGTGACCGATTGCAACGCGATGGAGCAGGAACAGCTCGATTTCGCCAAGGCGATTCGCACCAGCAGCGAGCCGCAAGTGACGGGAACTCACGGGCGAGATGCCTTGGCCGTGGCGGAAAACATTATGCAGCAAGTCGAAGCCCATCAATGGGATCATGGCAAGCACAGCCGCCAAGGATCGTTGGCGATGCCCCACACGGTGCTGGAGCCAATCGACGCCTGGTCGGTGGAAGATACCGTGGTGTTGCGTCGCAAGGCTGGCTAATTCTTACACGCCCGTTTCGTATTTCTGTGTGATATATTTCGCCAACTCTTGGCGGCTTGCTTCGGCGGAAAGATTCGGATCTTTCTGCACACGGCACGCAAACGCGGCGAGCTCATCGTCGTGAATCACTTCGCGGAACCAATTCGCGTAGTCTCCTTGCTTGAGATGATGCAGCCAAGTGTCGTCGTCTAAGCCCTCGGCAACTTGCATGAACATTCGCAGATTTTGCACGCCCAAGTTGAGCTTGTCCTCCGGTCCGCGGAAATAAAATCGCATGTCGGCATCCATCTCGCCGTCGAGATACGTGCGTTGATGCCGCAAGTGTTCCCCCTTGGGCTCGATCCGCTTAAGCCAAGTGGGTGGTCCCTTTTCCTGCCACCAGATGGCCGCTTGGTGAGGCTCGCCGTCTTGCGGGGGCGCAAGGACACCAGGAGTTACGCCGATCAACGAACTATAATTCTGTATCAAACGTGCCGGGGTCTCACTGAGTGCCAGAAACACGTTGGCAGTTTCGAGAATGTCGGGGTGTAATCGATCCAGAAACGCCGTGATGAACATGATGCCGCCGATTTGTTCGACATTGATGTCCTCGCCATGCTGCCATGTTTTGGGGAGCGGATAGTGGGCTTCGTCGACCAGAATCCAGTGGGGCCGGCCCGTTTTGCGGCGATATTCGAGCAATGACCGCAAGAGTTGATTGAACAGCTTCGGCTGATTGTCGGTTTTCGTGCCGAACAGACTGACCACGCAGTTCTGTTTCGGTTGGCTGAGCACTTCGATCACTTCTTCCACCGTGGGGGCTTGCTCACGTGTGCCAAGCACGATCGCGCTGTCGAGACCTTGGTAATCGCCTTCGGGATCGATGATACAAGTTTGATAGCCTTCGGCCATCAATTGTTCGAGCACGCTGATGGCGAAGCGAGATTTCCCCGCCGCGGGATCGCCCGTCACTAGCACGCGGGTATCGCACAGCGGGACGCGAATCTCCTGACCGACCAAATCTTGGCCGAGCAAGGCTCCTTGATCGCTGCGCAGATGAAATTGCTGGAGATCGTTATCCAAGAGTTGTTCGACGACATGTGTGACACCAGCGCCACGATCTTGCGTGAGAATCCAATCGGCACGCTCTTTCACGCTATCGAGCGCATTATTCACCGCTGCCGAAACTCCGCAGAGTTCGAGAAATGCTTGATCGTTCTCCGCATCGCCGACGCCGACCGTGTTGTGGGGCGAGATGCCAAGTTTCTCCAGCGCCGCCGCGAGTCCCACCGCCTTGTTGATGTTGGTGGGGAGCACCATCACGGCCCCTTTGTTGAAAATGATTTGCAGTTCCAATGTCAGATCGCGAATCGTTTCAAACACGGCCGTTTCGTGGGGTGTCCAGGTCGCGACGATCACGTGACCAATTTCCAAAGGGGGCACGCCACGTTCGCTCAGGGTGTTCATGAACTCCAGCGGCGGGGGTGAGGCCAACAAGACTGTTTCTTCGGTGGCCGGATCAAGGATCACTGCGCCATTTTCGGCCACGATCAAATCGAACAAGCCCGTGTGGGGAAAGACTTCCAGCAGCGTCGGCAAAACGCGGCCAGTCACGAGAACCAAGCGACGGCCCGATTTTTTTACTTTGCGCAGTGCTTCCACTGTTGCATCGTCGACTTGGCCATCAGTGGCAAGGGTGCCGTCGTAGTCGACTGCCAGAGCGTGATATTGCATGAAATTCCGTCCGGAATGAGGATTATGATTTCTTCTCTAACTACGCAATTTCGATGCCAGTAAGCTCCATCCGCCGCTTACCAAATACAGGGAATTTGTCTATCATTGACGGTCTTACCGATTACCGAATTCGATTGAATAGTAGCGACATGCCTAAGGATTTTCTCAAAGACGCACGCGACGAATATGACGTCATAGTCATTGGCAGCGGACTAGCCGGCCTGACCGCGGCGAACATGCTCGGTGCCAACAGCTATCGCGTGTTGCTGTTGGAACAGCACTACAAGCTGGGTGGCATGGCCACGTGGTTCAAGCGGCCGGGCGGGCACATCTTCGACATTTCGCTGCACGGTTTTCCCTACGGCATGGTCAAGAGTTGCCGGCGGTATTGGTCGAATGAAATTGCCGATAGCATCGTGCAGCTGGATAGGATTCGCTTCGACAACCCGATGTTTTCGCTCACGACGACCTTCAACCGCGAAGACTTCACCAAGCTCCTGATCGAGCAATTCCAGTTGACACCGGAAGTGGTTCACGGCTTTTTCGACGCGGCGCGGAAAATGGATTTTCAGGACGATCAGCATCTCACGACACGTGAGTTGTTCGATCGCTTCTTCCCCGGCCGCGAGGATGTGATTCGGCTGTTGATGGAGCCGATCACCTATGCCAATGGCAGCACGCTCGAAGATCCCGCGATCAGTTATGGCATCGTGTTTTCCAATTTCATGTCGAAGGGCGTGTTTACTTTCCAAGGAGGAACCGACCGCCTGATCGAGCTGATGGAAAAAGAGCTTATAAATAATGGCGTCGATATTCGGATCCGTTGCGACGTCGAGCGGATCGTGTGCGAAGTGGGCAAGGCACGGGGCGTGGAAGTCGGCGGCCGGTTGATCAAGGCCAACGCGGTGATTTCCAATGCGAACTTGAAGCACACGATTTTTGGCTTGGTGGGTGAAGAGAATTTCGAGCATCAGTTTGTCGAAGAAGCCCGCGCGGTGCGGCTCAATAATTCGAGCACGCAGGTTTACATGGCTCTTAAGCCCGATGATACGATTGAGGAATCGACCGGCGACTTGCTGTTCAGTTCGACGGCCCCCGTATTTCGCACCGATTTGCTGTTGAGCCGCGATATTACAAGCCGCACGTATTCGTTTTACTATCCGCGGACGCGACCGCAGGGACGACCACGCTGTCTGATCGTGTCGAGCACCAACGCTCGCTACGAAGATTGGGCCGACTTGTCGGATGTGGAATATGAGGCGAGCAAAGGTGACCTGGTCGAAACGACGCTCGATGCGCTGGATAAGTATGTTCCCAACATCCGCGAGCGGATCGATCACGCTGAAGCCGCCACACCGCGGACTTTTAAGCACTACACCCAGCACGTCGCCGGCGCAAGTTTCGGCACGAAGTTCGAAGGACTCAAGGTGAGCTTCGACGTGCCCAAGCAAATCGAAGGGCTGTATCACGCGGGCAGCGTGGGCATTATCATGTCCGGCTGGTTGGGAGCGATGAACTACGGCCGCATGGTGGCGAGCGACGTCGACAATTTGCTCACGAGCAAGGGTTCGCGTCCTGCTGCGGCAGCTACGGAATAGAGAGTAATAGAACACGGACGAACGCGGATTGGGCGGATTTATACGGATAAGAATTTTATTACAGGAGAGAGCAGAGGGAGCAGAGTTATTTAAAAAATATGATGGTATGAATGTTGGGAATACAAGCAATTATTTCCAAGTCCATTTCTCTGCTATCTCTGCTTCCTCCTGTAAAAAAATCCGCGACGATCCGCCCAATCCGTGTTTATCCGCGGCCTATGGAATGAATTTATGAGCCTAGAAGCCATTAAAGCCGCGATTCCCCATCGGGAACCTTTTCTCTTGATCGACGAGATTGTCGAGCAGGAAGAGAACCGCATCGTCTGTCGCAAGACGTTCACCGGCGATGAATTCTGGTACGCGGGGCATTACCCGAAGTATCCGATCACCCCCGGCGTGTTGCTTTGTGAAGCGGCCATGCAGGCAGGGGCCGTGTTGCTTTCGAGCAAGATCGATCAAAACGGCGATGCTGTGCCCGTGGCCACGCGGGCCAACAATGTGCAGTTCAAAAAGATGGTGCTTCCTGGCGATACCGTGTTGATCGAGACACAACTCGTCGAGAAGCTGGCGAACGCCTTTTTCATGAATGCGAAGATTACCGTGGGTGGCAAGATCGCTGTTAGATTCGATTTCGCTTGCACACTTGCAAAGCCGGAATGATGAATTCAATTTTTCGATAACTTTTTAAGAACCTCCCCTAGCCCCTCCCACTGAGTACAGCGGGAGGGGGATTAAAAATGGCCTGTGATTTTCTGCAACTTTCTGGCAAGCGCGTTGTCGTGTTTGGCGTGGCCAATCGCAAGAGCGTGGCCTTTCATGTTGTGCAGGAATTGCTTGCGGCAGATGCTGAAGTCGTGCTAGTCGTTCGTTCCGAAGAACGGAAGGCTTCCGTCGGTAAATTGCTCCCCGAATTGTCGATATTTGTTTGCGACGTGCAGCATCAGGAGCAGATCGATCGGCTCGCAACGGAATTAACCGCGAATTATGACCGGTTGGATGGGGTCGTCCACTCGATTGCCTTCGGCGATTACTCAGAAGGTCCCAAGCCATTTCATGAAACGAGCAAAGATCAATTCCTGCGAGCGCTCGACGTGAGTTGCTTCTCGCTTGTAGCGATATCCAATGCGCTCAAGCACTTGCTCAGCCGCGATGCTTCGGTGGTGACGATCTCGATTTCCACCACGCGCATGGCCAGCGAAAACTACGGTTTCATGGGCCCCGTGAAGGCGGCCTTGGATTCGAGTTTGGCGTTTCTGGCCAAGTCGTTCAGCAACTTTTCGGAGGTGCGGTTTAACGCGGTCGCGCCTGGGCTGTTGAAAACGTCGGCTTCGGCGGGTATTCCCGGTTATGTCGATTCTTATTTGTATGCCGAGCGAGCCACCCTACGGGGGAAGGCGGTGCAGACTGGCGAGGTCGCCGCTGCCGTAGCTTTTCTACTTAGCCCAAAGTCCAGTGGCATCAATACGCAGCGAATCGTGGTCGATGCAGGGATGGAAGTGAATTACTTCGATCATCGCTTGATTGAAGGCTTCTTAAGCAAGGACCCTGATAAACCGCACCAGCAAACTTAACAGAACTGTCCGCAAGTTGAACATTTGCTGGGATGTAAAAAATACTGCGTAATCCCCACCAATTTCAGTGGTTGGAGGGGGTAGGATGATGGCAGATTCGCGAAAAGCATGATATTCTGGGAAGTGAGGCGGAGTCACCAGGAATCGGGCAGTTACTGGTTTGGGACGAAACGGATTGTCGGTCCGCGGAGACTCCAGCGGGTAACAGAGAACTTTTCTTGGCGGCCTTTGTTCGAAAGGTCTGGGTATGCATACGCCTGTGGCTGTAATCTGCAACTTGATTCCTGCCAATAATTTGCGTTATAGCGTATTGCTTGCCTGCCATCCCACCTGACGCCATGTCGAAACAACCGGCTCAAAGTTTTGTCGATCTCGTCAAACGTAGCCAACTGATTGAAGAAGAGCAGTTGGAACGTTTCCTGGCGAAGCTGCGCGCCGCCAACGGCGGGGCGCTCCCCGAAACACAAGAAGCCCTAGCGCAAGCGCTCGTTGAAGCCGACCTGCTGACCGAGTGGCAGTCCGACAAATTGCTCTCCGGCAAGCACCGTGGTTTTATCCTCGGCAAGTACAAGTTATTGCGGATGCTTGGCAAAGGGGGTATGAGCAGCGTTTATCTCGCCGAGCATATCCTGATGCGCGCCCGGCGGGCAATTAAAGTGCTGCCCAAGAATCGCGTCGCTGATGCGACGTATCTGGATCGGTTTCGCATCGAAGCCCGCGCCGCGGCGAAGCTAGACGACCCAAACATTATCCACACGTACGACATCGACGAATTCGAAGGCCAGCACTATCTGGTGATGGAGTATGTTGAAGGCCAAGATCTTCATCAGTTGGTGAAAGAGCAAGGCCCGCTCGATTATCTCGTCGCGGCGGATTACATCGCCCAAGTGGCGCGGGGATTATCACACGCTCATGCGATGGGCCTGATTCATCGCGACATCAAACCCGCCAACTGTTTGGTCGACAAAAATAAAGTCGTGAAGCTCTTGGACATGGGACTCGCGCGAATCGTCGAAGACGATGAATCGCTCACACTCGATAACAACGAGAACGTGCTAGGCACGGCCGATTATTTGGCTCCCGAGCAGGCCCTCAACAGCCACAAGGCCGATGCCCGCTCGGATATTTACAGCTTGGGCTGTACATTCTATTTCTTGTTGACGGGCCACCCACCGTTCCCGGATGGTTCGATCTCCGAGCGTTTGCTGAAACATCAGGTCGAGCGGGCCCCCAGCATTTTGAAGGACCGCCCCGATGCACCGCCGATCTTGGTGCATATCTGCGAAACAATGATGGCCAAGAAGGCCCACGAGCGCTATCAGACGGCCGATGAAGTCTCTGAATGCTTGGCGGAATGGCTGGCCGATCGTGGGCGTGAAGTTGGCGACAGCGGCAAGAATTTGCTCAGTGGTTCGGGCGGCGTCGGGAGCGACGTGTTCCGCCGTTTTGCTCAGTCGATGAATCGTTCCGGTGATTCGGGCGGTAAATCACAGGCGGGGAAATCAGGCAACAAGCTCGTTGCTCAGGTGGCTGTCACGGCGGTTGAGGACGAGGAAGAAATCGGCCTGGCTCCGCTTGAGGAAGATAAACCCGCCAAGCAGGTCGAAACTTTTCTTAAGACGGAAACCAAGCCCGAAGATACTCTCAAAGCGACTTTAAGCGATCCGCAGCCGCTCAAACGTCAGAAATCGTTGGTCGAAGAGGCGTTTGAACTCGAAGCGCAAAAAGAAACCGCTAAGATCCAACCCCGCGCCAAGCCCGGTGAGTTTGATCCATTGCGTCCGCCCGGTTACTCAGGCCCCAGCTACGGAACGCCCGGATGGGTGTATGTCTTGGTCGGCGTGGGCGTTGTCGCCCTGTTGGGGGTGGTGTTGGTGATCGCCTTAAATTAGCGGGGCGTCTTCGGTCACCGCAGCTTCGATCCCGCCGCGGACTCGTGTCTCTTGCCATTCCACGCCCAGCATCTGGCAGTTGATTCCCGAGCCAATTCCCAGCAGCGCCACTTTGTCGCCCCGTTCGATGTGTTTCGCTTCGGCGGCGAGCGTAAGGGTCACGGGCAAGGCCGCGGCACCGGTGTTGCCAAGTGTTTCAAACGTCGAGAAATCGAGCTTCGTGTCTAACCCCAACGCTTCGAAGAGCAACTTGCGATGGGCGACGCCGACCTGATGGCAAATCGTTTTACTAATCGCATCACGTTGCCAGCCAGACTGCGTAAGGAAACGAGCGAAAGTCTCTGCTCCCGTGGCGACGCCTTCCTTCATCAGTTGTTCGCTGTCGGTGTGCATGAATGTTTCCATCCCGGCACTTTGACAAAGATCGTGATGCTCGGTGTTGGCGAGTGCGGTGGCCGTTGTGAACTTGTTCTTCGTGCGGCTCAGTTCTTCATCGCACAAGAGAACCGCCACGCTGGCCGAGCCAATGGTTAGCGAGGCGATCAGGTTCTTGATGTTTTGGCGATTGAGAGATTCATCCGCATTAAGCCGTTCGATGGTGTTCTCGACAAGTTGCCGGCCGGATTCAGTACCAACGACCAACCCCGCACGGATTTGGCCCAGCTCGATCATGTTGGCCACTTGGATCATGCCCGTGAGAATTCCCAAACAGGCATTCGACACGTCGTAAATCAAACAATCGGGGGTCAGGTCCAAACCATGGTGCACGGAACAAGCGGTGGCGGGTTCGAGATAATCGCGGCAGACCGAGCCGTGGACAAGGGCTCCGATGTGATGCCGCTCCATCTCGGCGGCTTGAATCGCTTGTTCGCAGCTTGTGAGGCTCACTTGACCGGGTAACGTGCCAGCTTGAAAAAAACGCCGTTCGCGAATGCCAGTCATCAGTTCTAATCGCCCGTGCGGCAGCCGTAGCCGTTCGTACACGGGCGCGAGCCGATGCTCGAGCTCGTCGGTGGTGACGACTTCGCGGGGCAGGGTGTAGCCCAGGGCTTCGAGGCAAACTCGTTGGTAATTCATCAATGACGCCGCAAGGTTGCGATGGACACGCAAGGTGAAACTTTCACAATACAAGGCAGGATAGCGCGAGGCAACCGCCGCCAAGATCGCACGTGCATCAGCGAATGAAATAAAGTCGTTAGCCGGCATCGTCCCGATGCCGTTCAATTACTCAGAATTTGGTACCAGAATGGATCACAACCATCGAACCCGCGACTGGATCGCCGTGATCTTCGCCCTAGTGTTACCAACCGTGGTGACACTGGCGTATTTCGTATTGGCTGCGGAGTTTTCGCCGACCGTTCAGCAAGTGACATATGGCGTTGCCAAGACGTTCCAATTCTTGTTTCCCATTGGGTTCGTCGTGCTTGTCCAATGCCGTTGGCCTCAGCTTTGGCCCTTAAGCACGCGGGGCGCTGGTGCGGGACTTCTGTTTGGCCTTGCCGTGAGTGCGGCCATGTACGCGCTATATCATTTCGGGCTGAAATCGACCGAATTCTTTGCCGCCGCTGCCACGGAAATGCGCGAGAAGATCGATGGCATGGACTTGGAGTCAGCCACGGTGTTCATTGCCGTGGGAGTGTTTTACAGCCTCGTGCATTCCTTTTTGGAAGAATACTACTGGCGGTGGTTTGTGTTTGGGCAAATGCGTGAGCTCACCCGGCTGTGGCCCGCGATTGTGGTTTCATCGCTTGGTTTCATGGCGCATCACGTGCTTGTCATCGGCACGTACTTCGGATTTTTCTCGCTCGTGACGTGGCTGTTTTCGTTCTGCGTGGCCATCGGCGGCGCTGTCTGGGCTTGGCTCTACGACCGCTCTGGGAGCTTGTTGGGGCCTTGGCTGAGCCATTTGTTGGTCGATGCGGCAATTTTTTTGATTGGCTACGAAATCGCCGGGTCGTTACTCCAATCGTGACATTTCCCGACAATTTCTGCCCTTAGTGGTTGTCGGCCAAGAATACACCATCTTGTGCTAGCAGAAAAATTTGGGCCCAACATAGGCTAAGTCCTTGCCTTTATCAGACACTCGGTTAAATTCACCCCCACGACTTGCATCCTCATGCCTATGCCGTGTGACAACGGCCACAGCCACAAGGAGTGTTTCTGAGGCGAAGCGATAGGGACGTCAGCCCGAACTTGATAAAGCGGAGGGAATTCCGCATGGCGACACAACTCCAGTGGGGTTGTTAGCAATAGCTCCCAAGAGCCGCAAGCTCTAAGAGCAGTCATGGGTCGGTCAGGCTTCGAGATATTATGGATTCTACAGGTGCCAAGGAAGGTACAGCCGCGGACTTTTGTTTCGCGTTTGAATAGGCCACCTGTCAACGACCAGTTCTTGCGGTGACGTTTCTTTAATTTGATCCGAGCAGCATCAGGGGCCGCCGGTTTAACTATTCGCTTTGCACCACAAACGCTCTCCTGCGGAGTCCAGGACCGTAAGGCGCATTATGCGCCGGAAAAGGAGTGCAAAGCGATGACCAAGCCCGTGATTGGTGTTAACGCAGACTATCGTTCGGCCAAAGGAGACACGCCGGCTTATTCCTGTCTGGCTGCCGGCTATTTCGATGCCATTATCAAGGCGGGGGGCCTGCCCATTATTCTTCCCCCGTATCAAACAGAAGCCGACGTCGAGCAAATTCTCGATCATCTCGATGGCGTGTTGTTTGTCGGCGGCGCTGACCTCGACCCGCGCCGCGATGGCTGGATGCTACATCCCACGGTCCGATTGCAAGATCCCCGTCGCGAAGCGTTTGATCGCTGTATGATGCGCAAGGTGGCCGACCGTCGTCTGCCCGTCTTCGGCATTGGTGCGGGCATGCAGTTGCTCAACGTCTCGCAGGGTGGAAATCTTATGCTGCACATCCCCGAGGATCGTCCCACGGCCTTGCCACACAAAGATCCCTTGGACCCCGCCCATCGCCACACGTTGGAGCTCGTCCCCGGCACGATCATGGAACGCGTCTACGGCGACGGCGAACTACGCGTTAACAGCATGCACCACATGGCAGTTGATGAAGTCGCCCCCGGCTTCAAAGTTTCGGCCTGTTGCCCCGATGGCATCGTCGAAGCGATCGAGAGCACGATGAGCGATTGGTTCGCGATGGGAACTCAATTCCATCCCGAAGCCGAAACCGCCTCCGCGCTGGACGTTCGCATCTTTGAAGAATTCTTGATGGGTGTCTCAGAATTCCAAGGCGCTATGCGACTCGTCGCGTAATCCTTCGAGAGAACTTACCCCGGTTGCGCACAAGCGAACCGCGGGGCTCGTCTCGTAGGACGCGAGTTAACGACCCAGGACCCGACACGGGATAGGGATGCCCGTGTCAGGTCTTTTTTATTGGGCTTATTAAAGGGTTTAAATCGTTGGCGTTAGCTTAGGTATCGTCGCGTTCGTCGCCTAATAATACAGTCAGGCGACGCTAGTCGACTATCACTGCGCACGGCGCCCGCGGCTCACGGAAGCTGGGTCGTGCCCAACACTTTCAGAAACTCGCGCATCCACGCGCCGTTGGCAGGCCAAGCGGGGGAAGTGACGAGGTTGCCATCGACGCAAACGCTGTCGAATTTTTCGCTTGGCGGATCCCATTGAGCACCGGCGCGTTCGATGTCGGGCTGCAGGCTCGGATAGGCTTGTAGTTTGCGGCCTCTCAGCACGCCGGCCGTGTTGAGGATCATCGGGCCGTGGCAGGTAGCGGCGACCGGCTTGTTGGCAGAGAAGAAGTGCTGGACGACGGACTGCACCCGCTTGTCGAGCTGTAAGTATTCGGGCGACCGACCGCCTGGAATCAGGAGCGCATCGTACTTGCTCGCCTCAACGTTGTCCCAGTCTATGGTGATCGGAAAGTTGTGGCCCCGTTTTTCGCTGTATGTGCCGTGACCTTCAAAATCATGAATGGCCGTGGCCACTTTGTCGCCGGCTTTCTTGTCGGGGCAAGCGACATCGACCGTGTGGCCCATCATTTCGAGGATTTGCAGCGGGACCATCGCTTCGTAGTCTTCGACGAAATCGCCGACCAGCATCAGGATGAGTTTGCCGCTCATTGAGGGACTTCCTCCGCTAAAGGATCTTCGTAGAGCATGCTGGGCATGCGTTGGATTTGGCCCGCGCGATTGATGCAGGCCAGCGTGCTTTCCGCTTCGGCAAGCAGCATGTCGTCGCGATAGACCTTGTAGCTGTGGTCGATGCGAGCCGCGGTGGCGCGTTCGACGGTGGTGACGATCCGGAGCGTGTCGCCGAACTTGGCGGGCAGCAAGAACCGGCAACCGATTTTATGGACGACCAGCAGGTAGCCGTCGCGTTCCAAATCGGCGTAGTGATGCCCCGCCGCCTTGAGCATCTGCACGCGGGCGAGCTCGAAGTATTGGAAGTAGTTAGCATGATGAACGATGCCTTGTCCGTCGGTTTCGTAGTAACGGACTTCAATTTCGATTGAGTGTTGCTTCATGGCGGAGGGGGTTGGAGGCGGTCAACGGGGCGGGATTTTGTATCGTAGCGAACTCAACCAACGAGCGGGACCCATCTTGAGCAGATCGTTGCATTTGGTCGGTGAGAATCCTATACTACGCCTTGATTTACGCACTCTGATAGCGTTTTTTCTGGAGGCCATTCGATGAGTACAGGCGAAAATTCGGGGATCGGTTTCTCGACCATGCGGGGCCGCGACTATCCTTCGATCCGCCAATTTACGGTCTTCCTGGAAAACCGCGTCGGCCAGCTGTTGGAAGTCGTGCGGCGATTCGAAGGAAGCAACGTCCGTATCGTGGCGCTAACGATCTCCGATTCGGCCGAATGTGCGGTTGTGCGGTTCCTGTTGAGCGACCCCGAACAAGGCCGCGAGGTGCTGGAACGCGCCGGGCTGGCGATTGTGGAATCCGATCTCATCGGCGTGGAACTTCCCGACAGCCCCCAGCCGTTGTTGCAAGTCTGCACGGCGCTGTTGCAGGCCGAGATCAACATTTCGCAGGTCTATCCGCTGCTCGCTCGGCCGAACGATCGCCCCGCGGTAGCTTTGATGGTCGACAATAACGAGTTCGCGCTCGAGACCTTGGCGGCCAAGGGATTCAAGACCGTCAACGAAGACGATCTCAAAGACAGTGATTAGTAATTCGCCTAAGAATTTAACTGCTGATGGACGCTCATAGACGCTGATAAGACTTAGATTCAAACTTGCTCCTTATAATTATTTGCGAAAATAGCGCGGATTAGCGGTTAACAAAACGTCTTAATTTGCTAGGAACAGCTTCTCGATGCCCATTCAAGTTACTTGCCCCGGCTGCCTCACTAAGTTTTCGGTTGCCGATCAACATGCCGGCAAGTCGGGCGCTTGCCCGAAGTGCAAGGGGCCGATTCAGATTCCGGCGAAGACCGATGAGGTCATTATCCACACTCCCGAAATGGAAGCGGGAGCCAAGGACGCCAAGGGGCGTAACGTCCTCAAGCCGATCAAACGCAAAGAAACCAAGTTCAACACAAACATTTTTCTGATCGTTGCCGGCGGCGCGTTGCTGGCGATCATCGTGTCGTGGCTCGTTGGGCGGCAATTCGCGACCGAGGGGGTGCCCTCCTGGTTCCTGGCCATGGGAGCCGTGTTGCTTGGCCCGCCGTTGGCCTATGCCGCCTATTCCTTTCTTCGCGATGACGAACTCGGCGTTTATGCCGGGACCGATGTGGTGGTTCGCTCGCTCGCGTGTGGGTTGGTTTATGCCCTGATGTGGGGCGTGTACGTTTACGTGGGTTGGAATGTCTTCGGCGACGATGCGTTCAAAGCGGGCCTCGAGATGGTGCAGATCGGCATCCTGATCGCCATCGTGGCGGGGATTGGCACGTTCGCGGCGTTTGTGTCGTTTGACCTCGATCCCATCACGGCGTTCTTTCACTTTGCTCTCTACTTTCTGATCACGGTGGGCCTGCGATTTGTCATGGGGCTCCCTTTCTTGCCGGGGATGAACTGAACCCGTGAGCAATCTCCGCGAGATTCCTGAGATCGCCGCACTGCGGAATGGGCAGGGATTGGTCAGAATCCCGCCGGAGTTGGACGTGCCGCTCACGCATCGCGTGAAGCAATTGATCGACACGCCCGAGTTCCGCCGCTTGAGCCAGATCAGCCAATTGGGCCTCGTCGGCCTGGTTTATCCGGCGGCGAATCACACGCGATTCGAGCATTCGCTGGGCGTGTATCGCATGGCGCTGTTGTCCCTCGACCGCTTGGCCGAGGATCAGCGATTTGCGGCGGTTGTGACGCCGCGGGATGCCGAGCGATTTCTCGTGGCGGCCCTGTTGCACGATCTGGGGCACTGGCCGTTCTGCCATCCGATTGAAAACATGTCGCTGCCGCGCGTGCCGAGCCACGAGCTCTTCGCCAACAGCTTTCTGCTGGAAGGCGAAATCGCCGATGCGCTCCGCGATGAATGGGACATTCAGCCTCGGGAAATCGTCGAAGTTCTTTCCGGTAAACCCAAGGACCGCTGCAATCGCATCCTGCGGAGTTTGCTCTCGGGGCCGATCGACGTTGATAAGCTCGACTACCTCGTGCGCGACAGCCTGCACGCGGGAGTGCCGTATGGTCGGAATTTCGATCAGCCGCGGTTGATTCAAAGCTTGTGCCTCAACGAAATGGGCGATGGCTTGGCGATCACCGACAAAGGCAAAACTGCCGCTGAGATGATGGTCTTTGCCCGTTATGTGATGTTCAGCGAAGTTTACTGGCATCACGCCGTACGGGCCGCAACCGCCATGCTGCAACGGGCCTTTTCGATGCTGCATCAATCGCTCGACATCGACCCGTTGTTTCGACTGACCGAACGGCCGATGATCGATGCGCTGATGACCGCGGCGGGCGATGGCCCTGCTCGCGATTTGCTTGATGGGTTGTTCGGACCAACGCGCCGTTTGTACAAGCGGGTCACGCAGTACAGTTTGTTTCAGGAACCGCAGCTGTATCAAAAGCTCGCCCGCAAACCTTATCCGTGGCTGGTGCGGTGTGCGGAAAACTTTGCGGGTCTTGCCAGCACGGCGTTGTCGCGGATCGTGGCCAGTCATGAGATTCTCTTCGATGCGCCTCCTGTGAAGCTTGAGGTTGAGTTCCAAATCGACGTCCATTTCCCCAAGGAAAATTGCTACCGCCGACTGGGCGATATTTCGCCCGTTGTCCGCACACTCGCCCGCGAGCAGTTCGACGATTACGTCAAACGAGTGCGTGTCTTCGCTCATCCGCGAGTCGCCGAGGACTTGCGCTCCTTGCCGCGCCTGCCCGAGCTCATCGCCGAAGCGGCGGAGCTGACGGGTTAAGGGGAAGTTCTGAGTTTAGGCGTAGGCCGGAATAAGCTCCGCGCAGTTCCGGCTTGGCATTGCGTGTTCTAATTCTACGAATTCATCAGCTTTGCCAGCTTTGCGAGGTTTGCTTGGTTTGCGGCCTCTTAAATGTTGCCAAGCAGGGGGAAGGACTGCGGACAATGGACTGTAGACTGTGGAGTTTGTCTATCGTCTACCGTCTTACAGTCCACGGCCCTGGCAACTTTGTCATCTTGTTCAACTTTTGCAACTTTGTCATGCCTCCGCGATGAATAAGTTCGAAGGATCTCAGGTCATTCTGTGAGAGTCTAGGAGACCGAAGAATCTCGTTTCCATATTCACACGGTTTGTAGGCGTACTCCTCGCGCCGTCTTGCTCGGCTCACAATGACGAATACGTCGATGAGCTTACGAACTCCCCCGCTCACGCGGGAGGCTCGCCAAGCAGAAGCGAACATAGCACATCCGCGCGGCCATTTCCTTCTTAAAATTTGGCCACCTCATTACGTCATTCCCGCGCAGGCGGGAATCTAGAATTCTTCACGCAGAGAGGCTGAGTGCGCGGAGGAAACGAGCGTTAAGAAAATTTCTGGCCACGAAAAACACGAAGTGGCACAAAAAGGATTGTTGACAAGGGAATTCCGCCACGGGGGTCTCGGAGGGTAACCACGAAATAGGCGAAAGACACAAAAGAGAGAAACCACGAATCAAACGAATCGCACGAATGAGAGAATAGAAGCCGTGGAGCAGTAGGAGCATTCTACATGATATATGCCAATATTCATCGATTTATTATTCTGATGCTGATGTATTAATCCAATTAGCACTTAGCAAGGATGCCGACTTGTGAAGCCAGTACTAACTCTCAGTATGCTCCTGTCCATTTATGTACAAACTGCTTATTGCCATGCAGCAACGATTACCTATCAATTCTTGCCATTCGAATCAGTAAAGGCAGATTGGTCATTTGATGGTGGCTACATCACGACAGATGGAACACTGCGATAGCCCAGGACTTTCGGACAGTGGCGGGAGCCGGAATAATGGTTCTCGAAGGAGGTCCGATAGATGGACATACAAGCGAAGCAACAGCGGCCGACGTACAGCGATGAGTTTAAGCGAGATGCGGTGCGTCTGGT
>NZ_JBGSQY010000066.1:0-53661 GCF_041737835.1 Bythopirellula sp.
TACCAGACGCACCGCATCTCGCTTAAACTCATCGCTGTACGTCGGCCGCTGTTGCTTCGCTTGTATGTCCATCTATCGGACCTCCTTCGAGAACCATTATTCCGGCTCCCGCCACTGTCCGAAAGTCCTGGGCTATCGCACTACTAAGGTTAGATGCAGAACAGGTCCCTACAGAAAGCTATTTATTTAGCTTCCGGGACAGTATAGGTGCTAAGCTACCGGATAAAAAACGTTTTGTATTTTGGCATCTAAAGTCCTTGACCCCAAAGCAAATCGTAACCGTTTTTTAAGAGGAAAGACGATGTGTGGGGGTTCGACTTGTCGCAAAGAATAGCTATTTAAGTCTTCAACTGTCCCACGAATATTTGTTGGACTTCTGCGTCTGAAAACTCTATAATCCGATCGTACGGCCAAAAATGAGTTTGGCCCCCTAGTGACCCATTTAGAAGGATTCGAAAATGGACTCTCATTCTGTCGACCGTAAGGTCAAAGCACTCACTTTGGAGTGCCGTCTCTTAAAGTCTCGAGTAAGTAAGCTCGAACGAGCCTTGGATGAGCAAGCTGCGGCTAAGAACCAAGCCGCTGAGTTGGAGCGATGGAAGCAACTCGTTCCTGAGTTGCGTAAGTACTATCGGTAGCCCGATCAGAGTGCAGTATGGCTGGCTGATCCCGGTGGCGGCTCCATGCCTAAACTGGGCATGCCAGCCTCTGTTCTTGCTATGTTTGTCTAAACAACTGGTTCCTTGCTCATTGTATCCACTTCAATGCTCCCAAAATCATCATCAAAAAGACACAGAACCCAACGAAGTACCAAGCGCAACCGGCTGGGTCTTCGGGTAGCTTGGGCCAGAAGCTTGGGTCGTGATGAGTGTCCATGCCCAGATTTTCGCATGGCCTGGTACGGTTCACAATCTGATTGAATCTGCCGTAAACGACGCAAGAAGCGACCACCCCCGCCGCCTAACCGAAGAAATGCGAGAGAAATCGCCCACGTTGACGATAACCCTCGAATCCCTTACAAAAAGGGATTCGAGGCTGGCTCGTCCACCTCTTCATACCAGTACATTGTGCGCCTTTTCACAAGGTGCGTCTGACTAAGGAGATATTTCGTGGGAGCTAGTGAACGCAAACGTGAGCTTCGCCGTCGCCGCAAGCGCTATTCCAAGTTGGCCCAATTGAAGACCAAGCTTCCCAAGGCGACGCAATCCGAAAAGTTGGAAATCGTTCGCAAGCTGCGCGAAATGTCGCCCGGTGCCGAAAGACTGATCAACGAATGGCAGCTGGTCGAGTCAGGCCGCTAAACAGTGTGGTGCGACTCTCCGAGTCGCCCTACGAGTCGGAGACTCGTGGCACACTGAACAAAGCCAAAAATGCTCTAAAAAAAATGGCTTCCGGATCAAAACTGATCCGGAAGCGATTCGTTATTTCAAGAGTCGTTAACTCACGAACTCTTAACTCACTAGCTCCGGTTCAGCCGCATCCACGCGGCGGAACGTGAATTCCTCGTCGCGATAATCGACCTCGATCGTCGCCCCCTCGGGATAGTCTTCCCGCAAGAGCTCCGTGGCGAGCGGATTCTGAATCGAGTGTTGAATCACCCGCTTTACCGGCCGCGCGCCGAAGGCAGGATCGTAACCTTCCGCGGCAATGTGGTTGCGGGCCGCTTCGGTCACGACCAGATTCAAATGCTTCTTGGCGAGCAGCTTTTCGAGTCGTTCGAGTTGCAGATCGACAATCCGCGTGACCTGGCTGCGATTAAGCGGCTGGAACACGATCGTTTCGTCGATGCGGTTAAGGAACTCCGGCAAGAACCGCGCTCGCAAGGCTTCTTGTAGCGCCTCGCGCATGTCTTCCTCGCTGCCACCTTCGTTGGTGATCTGCTGAATGAGCTGGCTGCCGACGTTCGAGGTCATCACGACAATCGTGTTCGTGAAGTCGACCGTGTGGCCGTGGTTGTCGGTGAGGCGACCATCGTCGAGTACCTGGAGTAAGATATTAAACACATCGGGATGGGCCTTCTCGATTTCATCCAACAGCACCACGGAATAAGGCCGACGACGGACCGCTTCGGTGAGCTTACCCCCTTCTTCGTAACCGACGTAGCCCGGAGGCGCGCCTATTAAACGGCTCACCGTGTGCTTTTCCATGAACTCGCTCATGTCGAGGCGGACCATGGCGTTCTCGTCGTCGAACAGTGTTTCGGCGAGAGCCTTGCAAAGCTCCGTTTTGCCCACGCCCGTGGGGCCACAGAACAGGAACGAACCAATCGGACGATTGGGATCCTGCAAGCCGCTGCGGCTACGACGAACCGCGTTCGCCACGGCTTCGACGGCTTCGTCCTGGCCCACAACTCGCTGATGGAGGCGTTCTTCGAGCACCAGGAGCTTAGCCCGCTCGGTTTCCAGCATGCGTGAGACGGGAACCCCGGTCCACGCGCTGACCACTTCGGCGATTTCATCGGGGCCAACTTCCTGTCGCAGCAAGCGCTTGCGCGTGCCGCTGGCCGCGGCTTTTTCGCCGGCCGCTTGGCGGGATTCGATTTCGTCCAATTGCTTGGTGAGTTGCTTGCGCTGAACGTCCAGTTCGTACAGCGATTGATAAAGCGCTTCGGGGACCAACTCGCCCGCCGATTGCTTGTCTGTGATCGTCGCGGCGAGTTGCTCGGCCTTGTGCGTGACGTCGAGCAACTTCTCACGAACTTGCTGCACGTCGCCCACGCCGAGTTTTTCGCTTTCCCATTGCTCGCGCAGATCGGCCAGCTTCTTTTTAATCTCGTCCATGTCTTCGTTGACGTCGGCGAGACGTTGCTTGGCATGCTCTTCGGTTTCGTCGGCGAGTTGCCGCGCGGCGATTTCCAGTTGCGTCAGCTTGCGCTGCAACTGATCGATCTCGGTCGGCACGCTTTGCAGTTCCATCGCCAGCCGGCTCGTGGCTTCGTCCATCAGGTCGATCGCCTTATCCGGCAGGAACCGGTCGGCAATGTAGCGATGCGAAAGCTCCGCCGCAGCCACAAGCGCCGAGTCTTTGATCCGCACGCCCTTATGATGCGCTTCATAGCGAGGCTTCAAACCGCGCAGAATCGCGATCGTGTCTTCCACGTTGGGTTCGCCCACGAACACAGGTTGGAAACGCCTCTCGAGCGCGGCATCCTTCTCGATGTACTTGCGATACTCATCGAGCGTGGTCGCACCAATGCAGCGGAGTTCCCCCCGCGCGAGAGCCGGCTTGAGCAGATTCGCGGCGTCGTTGCCACCCTCGGCAGCACCCGCTCCCACGACGGTATGCAACTCGTCGATGAACAGAATCACGCTGCCGTTGGAGTCTTGCACTTCGCGCAAGACCGCTTTGAGTCGCTCTTCAAATTCGCCGCGAAATTTTGTGCCGGCAATCAGCGCACCCATGTCGAGCGCGATCACCCGCTTGTTTTTCAGACTTTGCGGGACGTCGCTCTGCACGATGCGCAGCGCCAAACCCTCTGCGATGGCTGTCTTGCCGACGCCCGGTTCACCAATCAGCACGGGATTGTTTTTGGTGCGCCGGGAAAGAACCTGAATCACACGGCGGATTTCCTGGTCGCGACCGATCACGGGGTCGAGCTTGCCTTGCTCGGCGCGGGTCACCAGATCGATGCCATATTTTTCCAGGGCTTGGAATTTGGCTTCGGGACTTTGGTCCGTCACACGAGCCGAGCCACGCACTTCACGCAGCGCCGTGAGAATATCTTTCTCATCAACAGCGTTGAGCTTAAGCACGTCCTGAGCTTTGGATTTTTCCTTGGCGAGCGCAAGCAAAAGATGCTCGGTCGACACATAGTCGTCCTGCATCGCTTGGGCTTGCGATTGAGCAGCTTCGAGGATGCGGTTGGCGTCGCTGCTCAAATGCGGGGGCGAACCACCGCTCGCTTTGGGCAAATGCTTGAGTTCCGCCGAAACAATCTGTTGCAACTGGCCTTGGTTCGTGCCCACACGATCCAAGAGGGGTCGCACCACGCCATCTTGCTCTTCGAGCAACGCCGCGAGCAGATGAATCGGCTCAAGCTGGGGATTCCCCGCGTCAGCCGCCAATTCCTGCGCCCGCTGCACCGCCTCCTGAGCTTTGATCGTTAATTTGTCAAAACGAAATGCCATGGTTATCTCTACTTTGCTTCTCGTCGATTTGGTTCGATAAGTTTGATTGGCCCGGAGGGCCAGAGTCGTGTAGCCAGGTCTGTTAAGCTCTGGAGACTTAGTGCAATTACTCTTAGCCCCGGAGGGGCGGCATCAGTCCCAAATGTATTTAGGGTCGTAACTCACACCATGTTTTTCCAAGAGTGCGATAAATTCGTCCTGAAACGAGATCTTCTTGTGATGCTCTGCCTGGTTGCGAATATATTCACGAACGATTGGTGATTGAGATTCGCTCACCGTGAATGCTGCATATCCTTCTTGCCAACTAAATCGATCCCTAGATTTTTTGTTTTCGTTGTTCCACTTGGAAGAATTCGCCTTAATCTTGTTGAGCATCTCGGAGACAGCGACCGATGGCTTGATTTTGCTCAGCAGGTGAACGTGGTCCGCAACGCCACCAATTTCAAGCAAGATACCTCCTTCGGCACGAATAATTCCGCCGATGTATCGATAAAGCTCTTCTTGAAGTTCCTCCTTGATTAAAGGTTCCCGGTGCTTCGTGCTGAAAACGATGTGATACAACAGATTGGTAAAGGTCGAAGGCATGAAGCGAACTCCAAGATGCCGCTCCTCCGGAGCTAAAACCTTGTTTTAATCTATCCACCAGGGACTGGCGTCCCTGGCTACACGACCGTGCCCCTCCGGGGCAAAACGAAATGCTGGTGCCGGCAAACTTGTTGAGAATGCACGGCACCAGCCATTTTCGAATCACTAACGGCTAATAGTTCTTTTCAGACTATTAACTCTTCACTTCAAACTCAGCATCGATCGCATCATCGTCGGCCGAATCACTCGCCGCGGTTTCAGCTCCACCCGCATCCGCCGAGGCAGCCTCGCCACCAGCGGTCGACTTATACAAGGCTTCGCTCATCGCGTGCGATGCGGCTTCCAGTTCGCCGATCGCGGCTTTGATCGCGGCGGCATCTTCGCCCTTGGCCTTTTCACGGACCTTGGCGATCGCTGACTCAAGAGCCGTTTTGTCGGCATCCTTGAGTTTCGAGCCTTGCTCCTTGATCAACTTTTCAAGCTGATAAGCACGCGATTCCGCCTCGTTGCGAGCTTCGACAAGTTCGCGCTTCTTCTTATCTTCGGCGGCATGCTCCGTCGCGTCGCGCTTCATCTTGTTGATCTCGTCTTCGCTGAGTCCGCTCGATTGCTCGATACGAACCGTTTGCTCCTTGCCCGTGCCGAGATCCTTGGCGGCCACGCTCAAAATGCCGTTCGCATCAAGATCGAACTTCACTTCGATTTGCGGCACGCCACGCGGGGCGGGCGGAATGCCTTCCAGGTTGAACTGGCTTAACAATCGGTTGTCGGCACACATTTCGCGTTCCCCTTGGAACACGCGAACTGTGACCGCGGTCTGGTTGTCGTCAGCCGTACTGAAAACTTGCTTCCGCTCGGCGGGAATCGTGGTGTTGCGCTCGACGAGCTTGGTCATCACGCCACCCAGGGTTTCGATACCCAACGAAAGCGGAGTTACGTCCAGCAGCAAAATGTCTTGCACTTCACCGCTCAGCACGCCACCCTGAATCGCGGCACCGATGGCCACGACTTCGTCGGGGTTCACGCCCTTGTGGGGATCCTTGCCGAAGATTTCCTTCACCACGGCTTGAACCTTGGGAATACGGGTTGAACCACCCACGAGCACGACTTCGTCGATATCGCTCGGCGAAAGCTTGGCGTCTTTCATGGCTTGCAACACGGGACCACGCACGCGCTCGATGAGGTCGTCGACCAACTTCTCGAAATCCACGCGGCTGATGTTCATCTGCAAGTGCTTCGGACCGCTGGCATCGGCCGTGATGAACGGCAGATTGATATCGGTCGAGTGGGCCGAGCTGAGTTCCTTCTTGGCCTTCTCGCACGCTTCTTGCAATCGCTGCAACGCCATTTGATCTTTGCGGAGATCAATGCCTTGCTCGCGTTTGAACTGATCGGCCACGTAGTTGATCAACGCTTGGTCGAAGTCGTCACCACCCAAGTGCGTATCGCCGTTGGTCGAGATCACGCGGAACACGCCATCGGCCACTTCGAGAATCGAAACGTCGAACGTACCGCCACCGAGGTCGAACACGCAGATCTTTTCCTGCGCTTTCTTGTCGAGACCGTAAGCCAACGAAGCCGCGGTCGGTTCGTTGATGATACGAGCCACTTCCAAGCCAGCGATCTGCCCGGCATCTTTGGTAGCCTGACGTTGCGCGTCGTTGAAGTACGCAGGGACCGTGATCACCGCTTTGTTGACGGTGTGGCCAAGATAGGCTTCGGCGGATTCCTTGAGCTTGCGCAGAATCTTCGCGGAAATTTCCGGAGGGGTCATTTCCTGATTGCCAACCTTCACCTTCACATAGTCTTCGGCACCGCCGACGACTTCGTAGGGAACCATCTTTTCTTCCGAAGCGACTTCATTATGCCGCCGACCCATGAACCGCTTGATCGAGTAAACGGTCTTAGTGGGGTTGGTGACCGCTTGCCGCCGTGCGGGCTCGCCGACGAGGACTTCACCCTTGTCGGTAAACGCAACAACGCTCGGCGTGAGCCGGTTGCCTTCGGCGTTGGGGATGACCTTCGCCTCTTTACCTTCCATCACGGCGACGACGGAGTTCGTCGTGCCGAGATCGATACCAATGATTTTTTCGCCTGCCATGAGAATTCTCCTTCGATATACCTAAGCCTTCTGAGCTGCTTGGATTGGACCCGAAGTCGGAAACAATTCCAGCAGGTGCTTGGTCAATTTGTACTTTTCTGTGGGCAGAGATTGCCCGTGGAAAGTCAATTAGCAAAGGTTGTGCCGTGTTGCTGGCATGAGATATAATGACGTAAAGTATTATTGCAAAATACTTTATGGAACGCCCTGTTGGGTGGCAAGAATGACAGTTATGGCAATGTTTCTGTCAAAATGGCAGCTTTCCGCGGGGTACACTTTCGCAGGCTATTCAAAGGCAGTGCCACATTGGCAGGTCGCTTGGACATGCCGAGATTGAGAAACATACTGGGGCGATGGCCAAGAAGAAAAAATCTGCTGGAAAAGAGTCCAAAGCTTCGAGCACCGAGGGATCGAAAACCCCTGCGGAGCGACAAATCGATAAGCTCGATCGCGAAATTTTGGATCTCATCAATCAACGAGTTAGCCTTGCCGCTCAACGAAGTGCTACCAGCGAGAAGGCTCCTGGTTTACAGGCCGCGCTAAAACACGTCGACGAGATTGCTGCCGCCAGCAAAGGGCCGCTCGACGCTACGGCGATTCACAACGTCTTTCGCGAAATCATCAGCGGCACACAGGCTTCCGCGCTAGCGACCACGGTGGCCTACTTGGGCCCTGAATTCACTTATAGCCACCTAGCAGCAATTGAACGATTTGGCCAAAGTGCTCAGCTCATTCCCGTCGCCACGATTGCCGCGGTGTTTGAAGAAGTCGAGCGCAAACAGGCCGATTTTGGGCTCGTGCCGATCGAGAATTCCACCGATGGCCGAGTGGCCGATGCCTTGGAGTGTTTGGCCCGCTCACCTGTGAAAATCTGTGGTGAAGTGCCGTTGCGGATTCGTCACTGTTTGCTCGCCAATTGCAGCCGCAACGAGATCAAGAAGATTTACAGCAAGCGGCAACCCTTCTCGCAATGCCGCAATTGGTTGAGTCAGCACCTGCCCAACGTACAACTGGTGGAAGTGGCCAGTTCCGCTGATGCCGCCCGCAAAGCGGCTGAAGAAAAGGGAACCGCTGCGATCGCCAGCGAACAGGCGGGAATCAACAACGGCGTTGCCGTGTTAGTCAAAGGGATTGAGGACAATCCGGATAACGTCACGCGCTTTGCCGTCATTGGCCAAGAGACCGGGCCCAAAACGGGTCAGGACAAAACCTCGATCGTGTTCGAGATCAACCATCAGCCGGGGGCGCTCGCCGACGCGATGGGAATTTTCAAAAAGCAGCGGCTCAATATGACCTGGATCGAGTCGTTCCCGCTCCCTGGCCAACGCGGACGGTACGTCTTTTTCGTGGAATTTCAGGGCCATGCCGCGGATTTGCGGGCTCGCCGGGCCCTTTCGGCCCTAGAAAAACGGGCTACTCGTCTCACCGTGCTGGGCTCCTATGCACAGGCCGATCCCATCGGCTAAACTGAGGGGCTATCCCGGTCCGGGTAAAGCGGGCTGTGTGACCTTCGGTTTTTGTGCGAGGAGATTTCGTCGATGCGAACCCCATTGATCGCTGGCAATTGGAAAATGAACACTGATAGGGCGAGCGCCCGCCAGTTGGCGAGTGCCGTGGCCGAAAAGGCGAGTGAATGCGAAGGGGCCGAGCTATTGGTTTGCCCTCCGAACGTCTATTTGTCGCTCGTGCGTGATGTGATTTGCGATGCCGCCGTGGGACTGGGGGCTCAGAATGTCTATTTCGAAGCCAACGGAGCATTTACCGGCGAAACCAGCACCGCCATGCTCACCGACCTCGGGGTGCAATATGTGATCCTGGGTCACAGCGAACGCCGGCATATCCTGGGCGAAACCGACGAAATCATCAACAAAAAAACACACGCCGCGTTGAAGGCCGGTTTACGGCCGATTGTTTGCGTTGGCGAACTGCTCGAAGAACGCGAAGCCGGGAAGACGGGCGAAGTCATTAAAAAGCAGTTTGAAGGCTCATTAGCCGGGGTAACCGACGAGCAAATGTTGTCGGTAACAATCGCCTACGAGCCGGTTTGGGCGATCGGGACCGGTAAAGTGGCCACCACCGAGCAGGCCGAAGAGGTTCATGCCGATCTTCGCAGGCAACTGGTGGAACGCTACAATGCCCAGATTGCCGACAAGGTGCGAATCCTGTACGGGGGCAGCGTCAAACCAGACAATGCGGCCCAATTGTTGTCGCAACCCAATGTTGACGGCGCCCTGATTGGCGGGGCGAGTCTCAAAGCGGCGGATTTCCTGGCGATTGCCGCGGCTGGTGCCACGGTCGCCCAGGCTTAACAACGAAATTTTTGACGGAGCACTCTAGTGGTCATTCCGATGTTTGCGGCGATGCAGTTGCTGTTTCAAGTGCTGCTTTCGATAGTCGCTATCTTTTTGATTTTGCTCGTCCTCGTGCAACGCGGTCGCGGTGGCGGCTTGGCCGGTGCGCTGGGCGGCATGGGTGGCTCGAGCGCGTTTGGTGCCAAAGCGGGCGATATCTTCACCCGGATCACGATTGGTGCCGCTGCGGTGTGGATCATCCTCTGCATCGCTGCTGCTAAGCTGGGACCCGCCACGGCTGGAAGTCGTTTGAACACGGGCAACGAAGCTCCTGTCAGCACCGGTCCCGCATTAACTGAAGCCGAAAAGGAAGCCACCGAGAAAGCGGCAACCGAAGGCGAACCTGCCGACGACAAAGCGGTTGAGGCCCCAGCTGATGAAGACCCTGCCGAGGAAGCTGCCACGGAGTCGGCTCCGCCGGTTGAATCTTCTCCGACTGAACCTGCGAGTGAATCGGTGACACCGGCTGCTGAAGCGGCGACCCCGGCTGCAGACGAAGCGAAGACCGAATAACTTAGCCGCGAATTTTTTGAGGATTGCACGTGCCCCTGCTCAGCATGACCGGTTTCGGTGAGGTGGTCGAGCAGCGCGAAGGGTACGCCATCGCTGTCGAAATTCGCACGGTCAACAGCCGCTATTTCAAGTCGAATATCCGCACGACCGAGGGTTACGGTGTTTTGGAATCGCTCATCGAAGCGGTCCTACGCGACACGGTCAAACGTGGCACGGTGACCTGCAATTTGCGGATTCGCCATTTGGCCAGTGCCGAGGATTACCGCCTCAACACGCGTATTCTCAACCAGTATGTCGACCAATTGCAGTCGGTCGCCGCAAAGCGGAATCTCGACGAAGCCATCCGCTTGGAACCGCTCACGAGCTTGCCGGGTGTTGTGGAAGAGCTTTCCGCTGAGGCTCTCGACGCCGCGAGTTTGTGGCCCATTGTCGAACTAACTTTGCACGGAGCGATTGCACAACTCACATCCATGCGATCCGTGGAAGGTGAAGCACTCGCCGCGGATTTGCGCGATCAATGTGTGACCGTGGCTCTTTGCCTCGACATCATCGAAAAACAAGCCCCGCAGGTTGGCGAAAGCTATCGCAAGCGGATTCAAGATCGCGTGAACGAGGCCCTATCATCGCTCAACGTGACGATCGAGCCAGCGGACTTGGTCCGCGAAGTGGCACTCTACGCCGATCGGGCTGATATTTCTGAAGAGATTGTGCGCTTACGCAGCCATCTCCAGCAGTTCGCCGCGGCGCTCGAACTCGACGAAAGTGCTGGTCGCAAAATGGAGTTTATCTGCCAGGAAATGGGCCGCGAAACAAATACCATCGGCTCCAAGGCGAATGATGCGCTGATCTCGCAGCAAATCGTTGAGATCAAAACGGCACTAGAACGGATTCGCGAGCAGATTCAGAACGTGCAATGAGTGCAGAAAAGCCTGGAAAACTCGTGGTGGTTTCCGGCCCTTCCGGCGTGGGGAAGTCGACCATTGTGCCCATGGTGATGGAGCGACTCTCGCCGCGGCTCGTGCGGAGCATTTCGGCGACGACTCGCAAACCCCGACCCGGTGAGCAGGAGGGGGTGGATTACTACTTCATGGATCCTGCGGAATTTACTCGCCGCCGCGAGGCGGGGGAATTCCTCGAAACGGTCGAAGTTTTCGGCCGTGGACACTGGTATGGGACCCTGTGGAGTGCCGTCAGCCCTAGATTAGCTGAAGGGAAATGGGTACTCTTAGAGATTGACGTGTTGGGGGCCGAAAAGGTCCTCGACCGGTTCGCTGATGCAATTACGATCTTTATCCAACCCTCGTCCATCAAGGAATTGGAGCGGCGGTTGCGATCCCGAGGCACCGAGGCGGAAGAGGCCATCGACCGTCGGCTCGAAGTAGCCCGGCGAGAGATCGAATTGGCCCATCAATACACCTTTCAAGTCGTGAACGATACGGTCCCCGAAACGGCGGACGAAATCGTGGAGATTTTAGTAGCCCAAGGAATTCTTGATGATTGATGCTCTCAAAGAAGAACAAATTGTGAACAAGGTCGGCGGGCGTTTTAAGTTATCGACGCTTATTCAGAAGCGTCTCGCGGCGATCAACGCCGGCGCGCGGCCCTTGGTCGACATGGACACGAAGAACAAGATGGAAATCGTCGTCGAAGAGATTCTGCAAAACAAAATTTATTTGGATTCCTCCAGCCAACTCAAGATCACCAGCGAATCGGTCAGCTCCGGTGGCCCGCCTGAGTTGGATCTTTCCAGCCTCTAGTTCTTGGTAGGAACGTCGCAGAATATGGCACACGAAATCGTAGTCGGCGTGTCGGGAGGGATTGCTGCGTACAAGACGGCCTACTTGGTGAGCGATCTCGTGCAGAGCGGCCTGGGTGTGACCGTGGTCATGACCCGCGCCGCGCAAAAGTTCATCGGCGCGGCAACCTTCCAAGCTCTGACTGGTCGCCGTGTGCTGACCCAAGGCTTTGATAAGCACGAATACCATTTGGGTCCGCACATTGAATTGGCTCGGCAAGCAGACTTGTTGTGCATCGCCCCGGCCACGGCCAATATCTTGGCGCAGGCCGCTTGCGGCTTAGCGGAAGACTTGCTCAGCACATTGCTTCTCTCATTCACGGGGCCAACCATTTTGGCCCCCGCGATGAATAACGAGATGTGGGAGAAGTCAGCCGTCCAACGAAACGTGCAACAACTCACGCACGATGGTTTTCACTTCGTGGGACCCAACGAAGGCTGGTTGAGTTGCCGCGTCACGGGTAAAGGCCGCATGGCGGAGCCCACCGAAATCGCGGCCAAGATTCACGATTTACTCAAAGAAAAGAGTTAGCCGGCATCGTCTCGATGCCGTGAGTGCAAGAATTAAGCACTGAGCATCAACATGGCGCGCATTCTCATCACTTCTGGACCGACACGGCAGTATCTCGATCCGGTTCGATATCTGACCAACGCCTCGAGCGGTCGCATGGGGGCTGCCTTGGCGGAAGCGGCCTTGGATTTGGGCCACGAAGTTATCTTGGTGACAGGGCCCGTTGAAGTCCACTATCCCGTCGCGGCGGAAGTCGTGCCGGTGATCTCGACCGAAGAGATGATGGAAGCCTGCCGCAAGGTGTTTGCTGATTGCGACGGCATGATCGGCGCCGCGGCACCGAGTGATTATCGCCCCGTGCACGTCGAATCGCATAAGATCGCCAAGACGGGCGAACCGCTGCAATTGCATCTGATCGAAACCGATGACGTCGTCGCCACGCTCGGAGCCGAGAAGGGGACACGCTGGGTCGTCGGCTTCGCTCTGGAGACGGAAGACCATCGACTGCGAGCGCTCGCAAAGCTCGAACGGAAACATTGCGATTTGATGGTTTCCAACGGTGTCGAGGCGATGCACTCACTCAACAATCAGGTTGAAATCATCGACCCCGCCGGCAGCGTGATCAAGCAAGTCAGCGGAACGAAGCTGGAAGCGGCGCGTGAAATCTTGGCGGTGATCGCGGAGCGATTGATACGCTGAGCGCCTATGCCGCTCTGGTCCGCAGCCGCGCGATAATTCTTCGCAGCGAGCCGAGGGCTCCACGGTTTTCTCGTTCGAGCTGTTGGCGGGCGTGTTCCCAGTCGTTGGAGCCGTCGCCTTGGGGACAACCGCGGGATTGCCAGATGTGGTAGGCCCGTTGGGAAATCATTTGGTCGGTGATTTGTGACGATTGATGGTTCGCGCCGTGCGACATAGCAATGAGACCTCTTCCGCCTACGGGGTGGGAAAAGTCCCTTTATAGTGGGTTTCGAGAGGGCAGGGCAATGTCAGCATTGCTAGCAGCGTTATTCATCGCTAAGCCGCAAGTGGCTAGAGGCCCGCGTTTAAGCCTTTGAGGTCTTCGGGGATAAAGAAACCGTCTTTGCGGATCAATTCACCGTCGAACCAGATTTCGCCGCCGCCATAATCGGCCCGTTGAATCAGTACCAGGTCCCAGTGAATGCGGCTGTTGTTGCCGTTGTTGGCTTCTTCATACGCTTGGCCGGGAGTGAGGTGAAAACTCCCGCCGATTTTTTCATCGAACAATGTGTCGAGCATGGGATGCCGCACAAAATTGTTCGTGCCCAGTGACCATTCCCCCGTGTAGCGAGCTCCTTCGTCGGAATCGAGAATCGCGTTGATGCGTTCGGTGTCGCTGGACTCCGCGCGAATAATCTTGCCGTCCTTGAATTCAAACTCGATGTCGCTGAATACGGTCCCTTGATAACGCGATTGCGTGTTGAACTTGATCACGCCGTTAATGCTGTCGCGGACCGGGGCCGTGAAGACTTCGCCGTCGGGGATATTCCGTTCGCCGTTGCAGGGGATCACGGGAATATCTTTGATCGAGAATTCCAACTCCGTGCCGGGGGCCGTGATGCGGACATGGTCGGCCGCTTCCATGCGCTTTTTGAGTGGTTCTTGCGCGCGGCCCATTGCTGCGTAGTCAGCCGTGCAGACGTCGAAGAAGAAATCTTCAAAAGCCGACGTGCTCATGCTCGCGGCTTGCGCGAATGAATCCGTGGGGTAACGCAGCACCACCCACTTGGTGTCGGGGACGCGAATCGCGCCATGAACTTTTTTCCACCAATGCTGTTGGAACAAGTCCATCCGATCGTGCGGCACGTCGGCAAACTGGCTGCTGTTGTAAGCTCCGCGAATGCCAATGTAGGCCTGCACGGATTTCATGCGGGCCGCTTCAAATTCCGCAGCGGCCTTCATACTGGCTTCGGTCGCCGTGCGATAAAGGGAACGCAGCACGGCATTGTTCTTCATGCTGACCAAGGGCACGGCCCCGCGCTCGGCGGCCCCTTCCACGAGTGCCGTGACGAGATGCGGCTCAGGCAAATCAAACGCCTCAATCAGAACGTGTTCGTCCTTTTTGAGCGAGCAACTGTGATCGAGCAATAAATTGGCGAGCTTATCGATTCGTGGGTCGTGCATGGCAATGTGCTTGGAAAAAATCAAAGAATAGCCGCGAACCGACGGTTCGCCGGGCATTTAATCGGAATCTTTGCGGAAATCATAAAGTCCTTACGGGAAATCGGCAACGCACGTTCGAGCTGGAAGCGGGTATAATTCAGCGGAAACATAACTTTTCTTCACGCGCGAGTTTGAGGCCATGTCGTCGACCCTACCCCCCAGCACCGAGCACGAAGCATCTTTTGCCGAAACGGCACTCAAGCTCGGCGGGAAGAGCGATGACGAAGCCCGCCGCACGGGAGCGATCGACAAGGCCGATGATCAAGTCGAGGCGTTATTTGCTCCTCAATACCAAACGGTGCATAGTCCGGCGCATCGTGCCGTGTGGGAACGGGGTGTCCCGGTCGATTTGTTTCAGAGCACCTCGGTCACGCCTTCGCCCGAAATCGCCCACGTGATGGACGAGTCAATTAATGTTGTGCGTCGGCATCGCACGGCGGAAACCTTGCTGGATGAAAATGGCAAGATCACCGATAACGTGCTGAGCGATTTGGCTAGCGTTGGATATTGGGGATTGTTAGTCGACAAGGAATACGGCGGTTTGGGAACACCCTTCGCCGCGTTTGCACCGTTTCTGACTCGAATGGCAACGGCCGATCCGACGATTGCCGGCTTGGCCTCGGTTCACGGCTGCATCGGGGCCGTCGATCCCGTGCGGACATTCGGCACGCCCGAACAAAAACAACGATTCCTCCCGGGACTGGCCGATGGTTCACGCTTAAGTGCTTTTGCGCTCACGGAACCCTGCGCGGGGAGCGATCTCACGGCACTGCGCACCACAGCGCGTCGTGACGGCGATGATTTTATCGTGAATGGTGAGAAGCTCTTCATCACGAACGTCGTCCCGGGCCGGACGATTGGACTTGTTTGTTTGATCGACGACAAACCGGCGGTGTTAATTGTCGAGTTACCCGCCGAGGAAAACGAGAATTTCCAGCTTCGCAAATATGGCTTGTGGGCTCTGAAGCACACTTACAATCAAGGGATTATCTTTCGCGATTTTCGTGTTCCTGCCGACAACTTGCTTGTTCCGGTGCGTGGAGATGGCCTCACGATTGCCTACCACGGCTTGAATCTGGGGCGCATCGCCCTGTGTGCCAACGCCGCGGGAACCATGCGGTTGATGATGGCCAGCATGATTCCCTGGGCCCAATTCCGCGTGACTTACAGCGCGCCAATTGCCAGCCGCGAACTTGTGCAACGACGATTAGGCCAACTTGCGGGACTGATCACGGCTTGTGATGCGCTCGTCGCTTGGTGCGCGGGACTCATCGATCAAGGTTATCGCGGCGAGATGGAATGCGTGATCGCCAAGATCTTCGGCAGCGAAGCCCAGAAGCGCGCGGCGATTGAGTTGTTCATGAAAACCCATGGCGGCCGGTCGTTTTTACATGGCCATTTGCTGGGTGATAATGTACACGAGTATCTGGCCCCTTGCATTTACGAAGGGGAAGGCGAAATGCTCGGCATGGCCTTCTTCAAATCGCTGGTGAAGGACCACGGCAAAACCTATTTCGAGCCAGTGGGGAAAGCTTTAGCCGCCAACGGCATTAAGAAGCCCAACCCGCTCAATCCCGCGCATGCTTGGGCGCTCCGAAAAGTGGCGCTGCCCTATTTGAAATGGCTCGTGGCTCGGCGGCTTATGCCCACCGCCAAGAGCCAACTCCCCCACATGCCAAGTGAACTTGCCCGGCACGCGGAATTCGCCTGTAACGCGCTGCAAGAAATGTCGCTCGAAATTTCTAACACGATGATGAAATTTCAGTTATCGCTCGCGGATCGCCAATGTCGGATGGCTGAGCTGTCGCTGCGGTGCCAGAATCTCATCACCATTCTCTGCACGGCCTTGTATGGCTCACGGCAAAGCGACGAAATTTTGCGAGCGTCCGCCGATGTCTTTTGCCAGGAGTTGATTCAGCAGCTGACCGGCAAACGGCCATCGAATGCTTATTTCAAGCAAGTCACGCAACTCGGTGCCGCGATCGCGGATGGAAAATTTCCAGGGCTCGCGGAACTCAAGCCGGATGAAATCCTAATGCCGTACGAGAATTAGTATTTTATCTTTGGACCACCCTGAAAGTCCTAACGACTCGCTAAGCCTAGTTTTTGAAAAGGCTTCACAAGCAACGCTCCGGCAATAAATCCGGCGATGTGGGCGGCATAGGCCACGCCCCCTTGATCGCCGCCGAGCACTCCCAAGCCGCTGATAATCTGAAACACAAACCACAAACCTACCGCGACAATTCCGGGGACATCCGTTACGAACTGAAACAACAGAACCGTCACACGGCGATGAGGATGCAGCACCAGATATCCTCCCATCACGCCGGAAATCGCACCCGAGGCACCCAAGCTTGGGATCAAAGATGATGGCCCAGAAGTGTTGAGTAGCACATGAGCGAGTGAAGCCAGTATGCCGCAGATAAGATAGAAGAACAGATATCGGATTCTGCCCAAATCGTGCTCGATATTGTCGCCGAAGATCCACAAAAACCACATGTTTCCGAGCAAATGGGCGAACCCTCCGTGCATGAAAATTGCCGTCAGTAGCGTGAGATAGACCGGTATTGGCGTTTCTTTAAGTCCAGGGATGCGAACTTCTTGCCTGCCTCCCACGGTTTCCATCTGAACGACTTGATCCCCAGAGACCAAGTCTTTGCCGCTGACTATCTCGGCAGGAACCGTTGAATAGGCGAAAGTGAAACGGTCGTTGCTTCCCAGACCTTGCAGAAAGACAAATACCAAGACGTTAACCACGATCAATGCGATGTTGACGATCGGGAATGAGTCTGAGCCGGTATTGTCGTCACCAATGGGAAAGACCATAAAAGCAGATCGCAGTAAGAGCCAAGCAGAATCTCCAACAACATCTTACCTGCATTGATACTATTTTCCCAACATGATCCCCCACGGTTCCAAACTTGGCAGATTATCGGCCGGCTGAATCAATTTATGCCTAGCGTCAGCTCAGTAACTCATGCACGACCCGCGCGGGAACCACGCCCGTGAGCTTCTGGTCGAGCCCTTGATGCTTGAACGAGAATCGCTCGTGATCGAAGCCAAGCTGATGCAACACCGTGGCGTGCAAGTCGCGAATATGCACGGGATCTTTGACGATGTTGTAGGAGAAATCGTCCGTTTCGCCGTGGAACGTGCCCGGCTTGAAGCCGCCCCCGGCCATCCACATTGTGAAGCACCGGGGATGATGATCTCGACCGTAATTGTCGTTGGTGAGGCCCCCTTGGGAGTAAATCGTTCGCCCAAATTCGCCGCCCCAAATCACGAGCGTGTCGTCGAGCATTCCGCGCTGTTTCAAATCTTGAATCAGTGCGAAGCAAGGTTGATCGATATCGCGGCATTGATCGGGCAGGCGACCCGCTACATTGGCGTGCGTGTCCCAGTTGTTGTGATAAATCTGCACAAATCGCACGCCACGCTCGACCATTCGCCGTGCGAGTAAGGCCGTGTTGGCAAACGTACCGGGTTGCTTGGCCGCGTCGCCATAAAGCCGATAAATCGATTCCGGTTCACTGGCGAGATCCGTCAATTCCGGCACGCTCGCTTGCATGCGATAGGCAAGTTCATACTGCTCGATGCGCGTGGCCGTTTGCGGATCGTTAAGCTCCGCGTAATTTAATTCGTTCAAAGCTTTGATCCCGTCGAGCGTTGTCCGCCGCACTTCTCGGGGGACGCCCGGTGGATCATTGATGTAGAGGATCGGATCGCCCGCGGTGCGTAAGCTCACCCCGGCGTGATGCCCTGGCAAAAAGCCCGAGGACCATAAGCGGGCCGAAATTGCCTGCATTTGCTCCGTGTTCGTGGGGCGAGCCACCATCACCACAAACGTCGGCAGGTTCTCGTTGAGCGAACCCAACCCATACGAACTCCACGAACCCAGACACGGCCGGCCCGTCACTTGATTGCCGGTTTGCATGAGCGTGATTGCCGGCTCGTGGTTGATCGCCTCGGTGTACATGCTGCGGACGAACACCATTTCGTCGGCAGATTGTTTGAGCCAGGGCAGCAATTCGCAGATCGTCATCCCCGACTGGCCGCACTTTTCAAATTTGTACTTGGAAGGGGCGATAGGAAAACGAGCTTGCCCCGAAGTCATCGTGGTGAGCCGCTGACCCATCCGGACTGATTCGGGCAAGTCTTTGTCGAACCACTTGCCCAACGTCGGCTTGTAATCAAACAAATCCATCTGCGGCGGGCCGCCCACCATGTGCAGATAGATGATTCGCTTCGCTTTCGGAGCGAAATGCGTCGGCGAAGTCAGCCCCGAGGCAAAGGTTTCACCAGCGAGCGCACCCAATGCGGCGGTTCCCAGCAAATTCGCACCGCTCGCCAGAAAATGGCGGCGCGTCACCAGTCGTCGATATTCTTCGAAAGCATTCATCGCGAATAGTGCTATTTGTTGAGTGTTTCGTCCAGGTTCAGCAATTGATTCACTGTCATCGTCCAGGCAGCAAGTTCCGCGACGGGGAGTTTATCGTTCAGCGGAGTTTCACCGACACGAACAAGTTGTTCCGCTTGATCGGCGTGAGCTCGGTAGTGCGTTAGCAATTGGTCGAAGGTTGATTGTGCGATTTTCAATTCCGCTTCGTTAAAATTGCGGGCCAACAATTTCGCAGCCAACCACTGCACCCGCTTTTCGAACTCTGAGCTTTCTTGCTGAACGACACTTTCAGCAAGATGCCGGGCCGCTTCGATATACTGAGGATCATTTAAGGTGACTAAAGCCTGGAGAGGTGTGTTGGTTCGTTCGCGGGCCATCACACACGTTTCGCGCGAGGGGGCATTGAACAGATCCATCGAAGCTGGCGGAGCGGACCGCTTCCAGAAGGTGTACATGCTCCGCCGATACAACGCTTCGTCCTTGTCCTGCACATAGTCATGCGTATTGCTCTCACGCATGGCGACCGCTTCCCAAACTCCCGGCGGTTGATAAGGTTTGACGCTCGGCCCACCAATTTTCGGCGACAACATGCCACACGCGGCTAGCGCGTAATCTCGCACCATCTCGGCATCCATCCGGTAGCGCGGGCCACGGGCGAGCAAGCGATTTTCGGGGTCACGTTCGATTTTTTCGACGGTTGCCACTGCACTTTGCTGATACGTCGCACTCATTACCATCAATTTGAACAACTGCTTCACGTCCCAGCCGCTGTCGCGAAACTCGACGGCCAGCCAATCCAGCAGTTCCGGATGCGAGGGGAGTTGGCCCGTCACGCCAAAATCTCCCGCCGTGCTGACCAGACCCGTGCCGAAGACTTCTTGCCAGAAACGATTGACCACCACACGAGCTGTCAACGGTTGTTCGGGCCTCAGCAGCCATTCGGCGAGCCCCCAACGGTTCCGCGGCAAATCTTGAGGAAACGGCGGCAGCATTTCAGGAGTGCCCGCCTGCACTTCCTCCAGCCGCTGATCGTATTCGCCCCGATTGAGAACAAACGCCTTGGCGGGCTCACTTTTTTCATGCATCACGTGAGCGACCGTTCCCCGCGAGCGGATCCCTTGATCTTCCTGGGCAATCTCACCGAGCCGCGCTTGAATGTCTTGAAAACGCTCGTCGCGCGTCGGCAACCACCATTCATAGAGTGCCGTCAATTCATCGGCTGAACGCTCCGCGGCAGGTTTCGCCAGCGTGGCGAATAGCGCCGTATTCCCCAGCGACGAAACTTCCAAATCACTCAGTTGCCGGTCGTAGATTCGCAAGTCGGCGATCGTAACTCCCGAAACGGGCGAACCTTCGTGTCGTTGGCCGATCTTGAACGGCACGGTGTTGCGAGTCGTCTCTTTCAATGTGTTGGCAACAACGTTCAACTCTTGGGCGATGCCGTTAATGAAAATCTTAAAGCCAGTCCCTTGCCGGCTACCATCGTACGTGACGGCCACGTGAATCCATTGATCTGCCGGGACCTGATTCTTGGTGAGAACCTTGATCGCATTGCCGGGCCAAGTGCTAATAAGGTGAGTCCCAATCCGGCAATTCTCGATCCACAAATCCCAACCCCGGAATCCGTTCTTGTCGTCCATACGAGCGATGACCGATCCGCTCGAATCATTCGCGGGCAACTTGATCCAGGTGGCGAAACTGTATTTCTGATCGTTCTCGAAATCGCCCACTTCAGCGACTTCTAATATTCCGCCTTGGCTGAGATAAGCGGCCTGTTTGCCATTGACGCCAGGACGCCATTCCAAAGTCGCGGGCTTAGGCATCGAGCGTTGCTTGCCCGTCACGGCGTAATCAATCGTTTCGGCATCTTGATCGAACGGCACACTCAGTTGTAAACCTTCATCAGAAACCTCCGTCGCAACATCACTTCGGTCCGCCGACACATGCCAGGTGTCGAATTCACCCCGCGCTTGTTGGCGTCGCTCGGCAAGCTGCTGTTCCCAGTGAGATCTGAGAACCTTGAGCTCATCCCACCGCTTGCGATCAGCTTCCGCGGGGACCACGACCACGGGTGGCGTATCCTTAATGTTGCCGTCCATTGCCGCTTGGGTTGTGTTGTTGAAAAACGCCGATAACTCATAGAACTCGCGTTGAGAAAGCGGATCGAATTTATGGTCGTGACAAACCGCGCACCCCACGGTCAAACCCAACCAAGCCATGGCCGTGGTTTCTGTGCGATCGCGTGCGTAAAGCACCAAATACTCTTCGTCGATTGCTCCTCCTTCATTGGTCGTGATATTGCACCGATTGAAGCCCGAGCCAATTTGTTGTTCGAGCGTGGCTTCCGGCAGCAAATCCCCCGCGAGGCTTTCAATCGTGAAACGATCAAACGGCATGTTTTTGTTGAACGCGTTGATCACCCAATCGCGATACGACCACATTTCGCGATAGTTATCGAAATGTATGCCGTGGGTATCAGCGTAGCGGGCCACGTCGAGCCAATAGCGCGCACGATGCTCACCCCATTGCGGTGAATCCAAGAACTTATCAACCAACTTTTCATAAGCATCAGTCGATTGATCATTGACAAAGGCTTCGACAACATCGGGCGTGGGGGGCAAGCCCGTCAGATCCAGACTCACCCGCCGTGCGAGAGTGCGCCGGTCAGCCGCTGGGGCGGGTGTCAATTGTTCGGCCTCTAAGCGAGCAGCAATAAAGTGGTCGATGGCATTCTGTGGCCAGTTGGCATCTTTCACAGTCGGCAGGGCAGGGCGTCGCGGCGGAATCAACGACCAATGCGGCTGATACTCGGCTCCCTCTTGCACCCACCAGGTTAGCAACTCTTTTTGTTCAGCGGTCAGCACTTTCTTTGATTCCGGCGGAGGCATCACCTCCGCTTCATCTTCCGACAGAATGCGGCGAATCAATTCACTCGTCTCGGGCTCATTCGGAACGATGGCCCCCGCATCGATCGCGGCTTCCCGGCGGTCAAGCCGCAAATCCGCTTGACGCGATGCGCTATCAGGACCGTGGCACGAGATGCAGGCATCAAACAGAATCGGGCGAATATCGCGATTGAACTGCAATCGTTCTTCAGCGTGGCCCAGCGAGCAAATGAGCTGAGAACAAAATGCGAGAGAAAAGCCAGCCAGGCGGATTTTCCAACAGCAATGCGTATCGCATCTGCGCTGCGAGCCAAAGAAAAGGATGATCCGCCCCAACCTTGCGCCTCACGGTAGGGATGAAAAGTCGAAGCAACAAAATCGTTGCCTCATGGAAAAGTTACCCTTTCGATTTTCCCTTTGATTGCCAACGCGGTCAAGCATTCGAGGTCTGTTAGGGAATCTGGTTTTCAAATTTCATCAGTTGATAAAATGTAAAAAATCACAGAATATGACGCGAAATCTCAGTGACATTTCATTCAGTTGCGTCAATATGGTCAATCCAAGCTGGTACTGCAAATCAACCTGCTTATTCCAGAAGATAGCAGAATCGAAAGTTATGCAGGCTGGCGGCTCTGAGTGGAATATGTGCGCGATGTTCAATCATTCCAATCAATATGTGTTCAAATTTCGCACCTGCCTTCATTTCCTGTGGGCCATATTTCTAGGCACCAGTGCGGCATCTGCCGAGACGGCAGTATCTGAAGCACTGTCACAAACTATCAGTGAGTTTGCCTATGCCGTAGAGATACCGACTGCATCGTGTGCGGATCCCAAGTACGACGAGCCATTGCGACCCCAATTCCACTTCACGGCTTGCAAAAACTGGCTCAACGATCCCAACGGCATGGTTTTCGACGGGGAGAAGTACCACCTATTTTTCCAGCACAATCCACTGTCACCCGTCTGGGGAAACATGACCTGGGGGCATGCCACCAGCCCTGACATGATTCATTGGACCCAACACGAACATGCTCTGCGGCCTTATAGAATTGAGGATCGCAGCGGCACGATTTATTCGGGAACGGTTGTCGTCGATCACAACAACAGCCTCGGAGTTCAGCAAGACGATCAAAAAACACTCTGTGCGTTTTTCACGTATGCGAGTCCGCCCAAGTTTTATCAGGCGCTGGCCTACAGCACCGATGGCGGTGAAACATGGAAATATTGGAACGAGGGGCGTTCCGTCGTCGAGAACCAAGGCTTTCATTTCGAGGAACGCGATCCCAAGGTCTTTTGGCATGAGCCATCGCAACAATGGGTTATGGTGTTATGGGTGCAGGAGAAACCGGGCCGGGTTCGTTTTTTCACGTCAAGGAATCTGACAGATTGGGAATTCGCCTCCGACTTGCTGCGCGACTGGGCCTTTGAGTGTATGGACTTGGTTTTCCTGCCTGTTGATGGTGACGAATCCAAAATTAAAGCTGTGATCTACGATGCGAGCTTTGATTATGAAATCGGCACCTTCGACGGCAAGGAATTCCATACTGAAACCGGACCCTATCGAACGGGAACCGGTGACTTTTACGCCGCCCAAACTTTTAACAATGGTCCGGCTGGTCGCGTCGTGCAAATCGGTTGGATGCGCGGTGGTCCCAATTCGGCTGAGGCGTATGGACTGCCGTTCAACCAGCAGATGTCTTTTCCTTGTGAATTGACGCTCAAATCTACCGACGAGGGACCCCGCCTGTTTGCGCTCCCCGTCAAGGAAATCGAATCGCTCGTGAAAGAATCGTTTGTTCGCGAGCAAGTCGACCTTGGTGAAGAGGACGACCTCTTACAAGACATCGGACCGCTCGATCTCGTGGACTTCGAGTGTGAGTTCGAGCCCAGAGATGCCAAGCAAGTTGTTTTTGATTTTCCCAGCGTCACTTTAACTTATGATATGGCCACTAAAACGGTCACGCAGACGGGCATCAACGATCGGGGCGAGCTTGTGAATGTCGTCGTTTTCGACAATCTTTTGCCTCGCGACTGCGTAATCAAACTTCGTTTCCTGATAGATCGCTTATCGGTGGAATCCTATGCCTTCGATGGCGAGCGTTTTGCGGCTCACTACTACGGCCCACAATTTGGCGACGGCAAGCAATCAATCCACGCCAACGGCGGTACGGCACACATCAAGCAAGCCAATATCCGCACCCTCGATTCCAGTTGGAAATCCAAGGAATAATACTTCGGTCTGGCCAACGGACCACACCCCTCATCTGATCGGCCTTGTCACGAATGAATGCGTCAAAAACTTTGCTCGCCAGCGTGGCCATCGCCGCGATGGGTGGTTTTCTGTTCGGCTTTGATACGGTCGTGATTTCCGGGGCCGAACAAAAAATCCAGTCCCTGTGGCAATTGAGCGACACCATGCACGGCCTCGCCATGAGTGCCGCGTTGTGGGGAACTGTGCTTGGTGCTTTGTTCGGTGGGTGGCCGACGGATCGTTTTGGTCGCAAGCCGACGCTACTCGTGATTGGTCTGATGTTCTTGGTCTCTGCCATATGCTCAGGTTTGGCAACGGACTTTTATTCGTTCTTCATCGCCAGATTTCTGGGGGGATTGGGTGTGGGCATGTCGACCGTCGCCGCACCGATGTACATCACGGAAATTGCCCCCGCAGAATTGCGCGGCCGCTTAACCGGCATGTTTCAATTCAACATCGTGTTTGGAATTGTCGTCGCGTTTCTGTCGAATTGGCTGCTACGCGGCACGAGCGACGTCGACTGGCGGTGGATGCTGGGAGTCGAAGCATTCCCCGCGATAATCTACACATTGCTCTGTTTTATTATCCCTGAAAGTCCACGGTGGCTGATCAATGTCCGTGGCGACCGCGATTCCGGTCTTCAGGTTCTTCAAAAGCTCAACCCCACGGTCGACACGACTCGCCTAGAGATACTTGCTGATTCTATCGCTCATCGCATGGAAGAAGGCACCGACCACAAGCAAACTTCGTTTTGGTCAGCTCGTTTACGCAAGCCGATTCTCCTGGCCTTTCTGGTCGCAATGTTCAACCAGCTTTCCGGCATCAATGCGATACTGTACTTTGCCCCGCGAATTTTGGGCATGACGGGTCTGCAGGCGGACGCCGCGTTCATTCAATCGATTGGCATTGATTTGATTAATTTGGTGTTCACGATGATGGGGCTTTGGCTCATCGATCGACTCGGGCGGCGGACCTTGCTTTATATCGGATCGGTCGGGTACATCGTGTCTCTTGGAACAATCGCGTTTCTGTTTATTCAGAACGATGGAGCCTTTCGTGTTTCCGCCAGTGCAATCGCGGTTCGTGAAGCGTTCGATCAATTATCCGCGGCCACGGTGGACGGCGTACCGGATGTGAAAAGACAATCGCTTCAACAGAAAGCCACTGGTGCGCTCGAAGCGTTGAACGCTACTCTCACTCAAGCCGAGTTCCCAGGAGATAAAACGGCGATCCCCACCGACAGCACTAGCGAACAAGTTCAAGTGCGGACGGAGGAATTGATGGCCCAAGCCGCCGAACAAGCGGGTTCGAGTGGTCGGCTCGTCCTGTTCGGAATTTTTCTCTTCATCGCGGCTCATGCCGTGGGGCAGGGGACCGTCATTTGGGTGTTGATTTCCGAAGTCTTCCCCAACGAGTTCCGCGCCGCGGGCCAATCCCTCGGCAGCGCGACACACTGGATCTTCGCTGCGGCTTTAACGCTCGTGTTCCCTCTGTTGGTGACCCAATTTTCCCCCGGCTACGTGTTCGGGTTCTTCTGCTTCATGATGGTCCTGCAACTCATTTGGGTCGCAACGATGGTCCCCGAAACCAAGGGAGTGCCGCTTGAAGAGTTGCAAAAGCAGTTGGGAACCGAGTGAAGATCACGCAGGTGCATAATCAGCTGCTGGCAAGAGAATACAATGGAATGGTGGTCTGTGAACGGCCTTGTTGCCATTTCCCTTGTCGAGTATTTCAGTGAGCAGGCCAGCGGTACGCCGAAGAATTGGCGAATGACCTGAATGACACAAAAGGGATAGGAGCTGAAGAATGCGCCGGATCTATGGTTTTGTGGGTGTCTTCGCGCTTGGGGCATTGTCGTGCTTCGGGGCGATGAACTATCACATCGTCCGTGCTCAGGACGGCTTTCATCTTGTTCAGAAGAATCACGCTCGGCTAGGCGGTGCCTACGTCGACACGCGCAGCTTCGACATTGCCGAATGGGGCGCACACCCGGATCTCGTGCTCGCACTTCGCGCCGACAACGAACAAATGTTGGTCAATGAAGCTGCGCCAGGCGTCCTCCAAGGCGGCATCGCAAGGTTCACAGGATCACAGCAACAGACGACGCGCTAACAAACGCAAGCTTTCTAAATCGCAGCACAACTTCGGCACCTGCGGTCTATGAATCGCTGCAGAATCCAGTGCAGTTAGCCTCGAATCGTGGCCCTGGGATATCAAGTTAGCGAGTCTGATCGAACGCTGGCAAATGCTCACCGAGGGAGTCCGCAACGTGATCTTTGCACACGACAATGGCGACGATGGTTGAACTTGGGTAGATCGACCAATCTGACGCGAATCGCAACATTCGCGGCATTTGCGGTAGAAGCGGCGGATTTTTGAAATCGCCCCTACCCCTTTGCTCTTTGATGTCCGTCAGATTAGTTAGCCTGTTCCCAGACACGCCGACGGCGAAAGATGCCGAACATTCCTACGCAGCACAACCAAAGAGTAGCTGGCTCAGGGACTGTTAAAAAACGAAAGTTTGCACCGATGATAAGTCCATTCGGATCAGAAACCTCTGGGAAGGCTACCGGTGTGCCCGAATCTGGATGAATGTAGTGTCGTGAAGTGATAAAGGTAATCGGTTGTGCAAAGGCGGGCGTCGAACTTGCGTATTGTGCGTGGAAATGATCGATGCCGTTGTAGCGAGCGCCTAAAGTGTATTGTCCCGGCATAAGCAGCAATGGGCTCACTAAATCTTGATAGCGAAATCCATCGATCAGTTGTGCCGCTGTCCCGTCTGGGATTGTCGCTACAGCGAGCGGAGTGCCAGTGACGTCCCACAAACCAATGCCATGCTCATCTTCCAATCCGTTTTCATTATAGTCCCACACTCCCAGCGAGCTTACCGATATTGGTTGACTGAGTGCGAAAGTCCAGCCATAACTCACTGAACCGACATTATAAGTCACATAGCTCAGACCGAAATCGCTGATTGCGGAATGGTCAGCCATCGCAACTGGCGACTGAAATGCAAACAGAAACGTGGCGATCACAAACATGGCAAGAGTTCGCATGAACTAGACCCTCGGCGTGTAACTTCGCTGGTTGAAAATTGCAGATGTCGGGCAGTATAGCCAGAGCTGGGGAGAAACGCAAAACACTACTGTTAGCGGGAGTGGGGCAGGCACGCGTTCCGAGCTAACGATAGAGTCTCGGCACACCGGCAAGCGCCCAGTGCGTTTCAGCCGGCAGCACTCCTGCGACTAACGCCCGAGGGAAGGCCGATTTTTGAATTCGCCCTTACCCCTTTGCAGCGATCTTCCATCGGTAATATTTCTCTCGTTCTCATTCAGGCAAGAGGTGCTCGAAGCAGAGCGTGAACGGCCGCGTTAGACCAAATATAGGCGCGGCATCGCGTAATCGGTGCTGAGCGCCCAATATGTAGCGGGTGATCAATCGTCGAGCGATACAACACCTGCACGACATGGTGCTGGAAAGTGAACCTATAGCCGTGGTGGGGCTATCGGGATGTGTTGCGGTGATTAACACCAACCAGGATAAAACTAGCCAAGAGCATTAGTGCGGATGGCTCAGGAATAAATTCGAGAGTCAAGTTATCCATGCTGAATTGGCGTCCCGAACCAGTTAAATTGGGAATCGCACTACCCCCATACGTCGAGAATCTCAGCGAGTCGATATTTTTGAAATTAAAATTGAAAAGAGTGTGAACATAAAAATCGGCAACAACTGTTTGACTGTATACGAGTGATCCGAGGCGGTAACCTTGTACTTGCACGTTCAAATTGTCATACCACGCACCCGTGAGATAGACGTTCTTAAAAGTAAATGGCGAGTTACTCGAAACGTAAGCAGTTCGTTCAAAGTTATTGTAAACCACAAATTCTCCGGATACGATTCCATGACCGTAGCCTGTGTCGGCATATTCTTCTGTTAAGCCCTGAACGCCAAAGTCCACCCAATTGAGACCTCCGTAGCCATTGGGTACGCTAACCTCGTTATGGCGATCGGTGGTGATGTCATCAAAATTGAGCGTTATCGCATTTGTATTGTTCGCCATGAGAACGACAACTAATACAACGGATGGCAATAGTTTCCACATAGCGTTCACACTAAAGTTTCTACTTCAAGGGACGTGCAAGAAAACTTCCAACACGTCTATAGTGTATTGTTACTGAATAGTCACGTCAATAAATCCCAAAATATTGCTTGAATAGAAGAACTTGTTGATTTTTTGAAGATGTTCCAAATCGCGCTACTAGAGTTGGCTGACTAGGGATATCAGCAATTTAGGCAAATCTTGAGTGATCAGTAGCCACCGCGGGGTATAGCGTTTTCTAGGTCCTCCCTGCTTGGCCCAATGTCTAGTAAAATATCTACCGATTCGAGGACGTGTCGACTGATCATCGGCGTACTAGGTCCGGGCGCGAGCGGTGGAATCTAAACCTTCTCCACCTTCCCGCAGCATGGGCCGACTCGTGGAAGGTAGAGTAAGAAATGGGAGATAGTGGGTTATTCGACCGACACAAAGAAGTCGTTCAGTATATAAAACTCGGATTCCTTTTCGGCGAACTCTACGCTGCAATTGCGGATTTCTTCAGTGAATCGTATTCGTTCTTCGGTTGCCTATCATCCGGCAACCTATCCGCATCAAATGTTCACATCGAGAATATCAGAAATGCCACGTTTGAAGATTATTGTACCGGAAGAAACTCATCCGCCGAGATTCTTTCGAAAATCAAAAGCGTGATCAGTTCTCGCTTGGATCATGTTTTAAAAGTAGAAGAATCAGTTAGAAGTTTGAGAGTAAGGAATCTTTCTTCAGATGAGCAGTCGAGATGTAACGCAATCGCTTCTGTAATGAGCAAGGATTTGGAGTCTTCTGAGAGTCTTAGTCAACTATTGCAGACCATTACAGAAGCACTCGATCTCGTTAAGGTAATGGGCCAGCTAAAAGAAAACGCGGACGAGAGTATCGTAAGTGAATTTCGTTCGAATCTCTTAGATGCTTGGTGTGCTGTTAATCAATGGGATGACTACCGATCCCTTCAGATACTCGGCGAGTGGGGTACTAGGTTTTTTCATGTAATGCGTCATGAAAACAATCTCTCCGAGGATTGGCTCCACTTGGTGCTTAGACAACAATTTGCAGCAACTCCAAAGCAGAGACGAAAGCAACACATCCACGATTTGTGGAAGCGACAACATGAAGAAGAGAAACTGTCTTATGCTCAGATCGCAAAGAAACATAAGGCCACAACCGGAACTAGCGTTACCTCATCAGCTGTGGCGAAGGCTCTTAAGAGATTGGATGAGTAAGGGCTATGGACTTAATCCTACGTCCATAGACAAATGTGGACTTTGAAGTCATAAGTCTACGAGTGCCTAGGTACTCCCGTTAAAATTGCGGTCATGAGCAATGCACCGCAAACTTCTAACTCAGACCGCTTGGCGCTAACAAGTGCCGAATTCGCCAAGCAACTTGGCATCTCGCAGCGCCACCTGCACACCATCACGCAAACCGGCTTGATTTCTGCGCCGAGCAACTAGGACCAAAGAGGAAAATCCATGAACATCGAACTCAGCGAAGACGCAATCACCATACTTACACTGGGGCTGATTGTGGTTTTTGCAATTTGGAAGCATCGCGGCATGAAAATCCGCTTCTCCCCGGGGAATTTGGAACTCGATATGGAGCACCCCAAAGAGGATGAAAAGAATTTCATTGAAAATCAGTAGCCGAGGCGGGGGTCGAACCCGCACGGGAGTTACCTCCCACTGGATTTTAAGTCCAGAGCGTCTGCCATTCCGCCACTCGGCCTAAGGATTACGAAATTTGGTGTGCGGCTTGCGGAATAACTTCGCGGTTCGCACTTCTCCCCTTTCGCAATCAGCTTCTTAAGATTACTGTTTTTGTCAGTGTTCGCCAACTCGGCGACAAGATTCTCTCGCAAGCGATTTCGTTGTGATTGGTGCTCAGACCATGGATTTTCCCGGTTGGGACGGCTTTCTCGGCACGCGGGCTTCGTTCATGATCGACGCGGTCTGCGTCGGCATGGTCGTGGTCATGCTGCTGCTAGCCTGGAGCATCCGCCAAGTCCGCGTGCATCGCAATTTCGAGCTCCACAAACGGATTCAACTGGCCCTCGCTGGTTTGCTGGCCGTCGTGCTCACCGCATTCGAGCTGGATATCCGCTTCAACGGTTGGCAAGACCGCGCCGCGGGTCAAATCGGTGGCGAACCCGCGCAGGTCGTGTTCAACGCCTTATGGATTCATCTCTTTTTTGCCCTCACGACGGTCGTGTTGTGGATCGCGGTGCTTGTTTTAGCGTTACGACGTTTTCCGAATCCTCCTCTTCCCAACGAACACAGCCCGCTGCATCGCCGCCTCGGTTGGTTGGCTGCGATCGACATGCTGCTCACCACGATCACAGGCTGGGTGTTCTATGTGCTGGCGTTTGTGCAATCCTAATAATCCTGTGGCTGAGGTCTGTGACCTCGGCGCTAACCGACTCGCCGCGGCGTGTCAGCCACAGATTCAATCATCACTCAAACCGAGGGCCGCGCGTGGCTTCCCATTTCGTGAGCGCCGATCTCGATCCGATTGATCGCGTTTACAAACGCCCGCGTGCTTGCCTCGACGGTGTCGGTCGAAGCACCACGGCCACGATACATTCTGCCGTTATGCTCGACTTCCACCAGTGATTCGCCTTGCGCATCCTTGCCACGGCTGGCACTTTGCACGCGGTAATCTTTCAGGACCACGGTCTTGCCAGTGACGTGCTCGACGGCGTTAAAAAGTGCATCAAGCGGCCCATCGGCCACCACTTCGGGCGACGCATGTTGTTCGCCCCCGCGGCTGAGCACGACTTTCGCCCTCTGAGTTGTACCACTTGCGGCATGCACTTCGTACGAATCCAATTGCCACTGATCGCCGATTTCGGTGTTTTGCTGTTCGATCAACGCCCCGATATCGCCGTCATAAATTTCCTTCTTCTTGTCGGCGAGTTTTTTGAAATCAGTAAATAATTCGTCGATTTGAGCGTCGTTGAGATGATAGCCCATCGCGCGGGCCCGGTCGGCAAGCGCTGCCCGGCCACTGTGTTTGCCGAGCACAAGATCGGTCTTGCTAAAGCCGACGTCCTCGGGCCGCATGATTTCGTAAGTCGTGGGCTCCTTCAACATGCCGTCTTGGTGGATGCCTGCCTCGTGGGCAAAGGCGTTGCGGCCCACGATGGCCTTATTGCGTTGCACCACCATGCCGGTGATGTTGGAAACCAAGCGGCTCGTTGGCACCAACCGCGGCGTGTTGATGCCCGTGGCGAGCTTGTAGTAATCGCTGCGTGTCCGCAAAGCCATCACCACTTCTTCCAACGAACAGTTGCCAGCCCGTTCGCCCAGGCCATTGATCGTGCATTCAATCTGCCCCGCCCCATGCTCGACGGCGGCCAAGCTGTTCGCCACGGCCAAGCCCAAATCGTTGTGGCAATGCACGCTGATCACGGCCTTGTCGACATTGGGGACGCGATTCATCAAGGTTTTGATCACATTGGCAAAATGCGTCGGCGTGGCGTAACCGACCGTGTCGGGAATGTTGACCGTTGTCGCCCCCGCGGCGATGGCGGCTTCGACCACTTGGCAGAGGAAATCGGGCTCGGTACGGGCTGCGTCTTCCGGGGAGAACTCAATATCCTCGCAGCAGTTTTTGGCTCGTTTCACGCCCTCGACGGCCCGGCGAATAATCTCGTCCTTATCCATCCGCAATTTGAACTCGCGGTGAATGGCACTCGTGGCGAGGAACACATGAATGCGGGGCTTCTCAGCGTGTTGCAAGGCTTCCCAAGCCCGGTCGATGTCGCGTTCGTGACATCGGGCCAAACCACAGATCGTCGCGCCTCGGACCGTTTTGGAGATCTGAGTGACCGCCTCGAAGTCGCCGACGGAAGTGATCGGAAACCCAGCTTCAATCACATCGACCCCCAGATCCACCAGCGCCTGGGCAACCTCGAGCTTTTCGCTCAGGTTCATGCTGCAGCCGGGAGACTGCTCGCCATCGCGCAAGGTGGTATCAAAAATCGTGATTTTTCGGTGGTCTGTGGACATGATCGGAGGTCCGTGGTTGGTTGCTCACTCAAGCAAACAGTAATGTAATAAAACAAAAAAAACCCTGAAGCCGCGAAGGCTTCAGGGTTGTTACGCTTTTTCGATTTTCTCTTTGCGAACCCTAAGCCTTGCTCCTGAAGAGCGATAGTAGCAGCAGGGATAACAAAGAGGAAATGATCATAAACCTATTTCTCGGTTGGAGAACTGGAAAACATTTGCCATATTTCCCAAACCTCATTCCGCTTAACTCTACCTGACGATATCTGGAGAGTCAAGGTTCGCTCGGGGCGGCCAAATTGGCGTGAAAATCGGGCGAAAACTGCTTTATGGACGACAAAGGCAAACACCTCGACCTCAGCTCGGACGATCCGTCGACCGGCGGCACCCAGGGCAAGGCCAAATCCTTTATCGGTGTGCATTTCACCTGCTGCGATGTTTACTCGCGCGTTTATCCCAACCGCGACCACACAGCCTATGTCGGTCACTGCCCCCGTTGTGCCAAACGCGTGAACTTCCAAATCGGCCCCGGCGGCACCGATGCAAGGTTTTTCTCGGCGGGGTAGGCAGCTAGCGTCGCGCGTGCCCTCGTCTTGCCACCGTTTCGCCATTTCCCTATTATCCCGCCCGAATTCCTCCCGCCGGAAGTGCGCGTCCATGATGATGGATATTGAGATCAAAGGTTGCAGCCGCAGTTGCGCAACCACTGCGCGCACGTTCAATCCGGGCGAAGTTTATTTCTCTGTGTTGGAAGAAGCGGCCAACGATTTCATCCGCCGCGACTATGCGGTCGAAGCCTGGCAGGGCCCGCCCGAAATCTGTGTCGCTTGGTGGCGGTCGCGCATCCCGACCAAAGATGACCAACAGCCTCGTCTGGCTCCGACCGATGTGATGCTCAACTTGTTCGAAGCATTAGAAGATCGCCCCCAAGAAGCTCAGTTCCGCTATCTGCTGGGGTTGCTGCTGTTGCGCCGTAAGATCGTCCGCCACGATGACAGTCACAAAGACGATCAAGGCCGCGAAGTGATTACCGTGCATTGCCAAAAGCGACAGAAGGACTACGAGTTGCTCGTCGCCCACCCAGCCGTCGACTTGGCCGCCAAGCTCCAGCAGCAAATGTTCGATTTGCTCTACGGCAATGGCGATGCCCCGCCCACCCCAGCCGAAGTTACCAGCGAGGGTGCCGAATGATGCTAAGCTCACTCGCACAATTCGCGTCACGTCAACGATCACTCTGGGCCGTGACGCTCCTGCTTGTGGTTTTCTGCTGCTCGGGCGCTACCTGCAATCGTTCGTTCCGCAGTCCGTTTACGCCCGCCGGTCCGCCAGCGCCTGAAGTCCTCATGCAGGGGGCCTCGCTCGATCAAATCATGGCGGCGGTCAATCAAAATGCCGCGAAGGTCCAAAGCTACCAAACCAACAATGCCACGATTACCATCCCCGGCGATGCGATGACGCCGGCACTGCGTGGCAACATCGCGGCGATGCCGCCGAACAAATTCCGGCTGACGGCCTCCACCGCTATCACCGGTCCTGAAGTCGATTTGGGTAGCAACGACGAGCTCTTTTGGTTCTGGGTCAAACGGAACGACCCGCCGCATGTTTACTTTTCCCGCCATGACCAATTCGTGGGGAGTGCCGCGCAGCAGTTACTCCCCGTCGAGCCCCGTTGGCTGCTCGATGCCTTGGGCTTCATGCAGTTTTCACCCACAGATTTGCACGAAGGCCCCGTGCCGCGTGCGAATGGCACGGTCGAAATTCGTTCTGTGATTCAATCGCGGATTGGCACGCTCACCCGCAACGCGGTGGTCGATGCCCGACGGGCATGGGTGCTCGAGCAGCACATCTACGATGCCCGCGGAACGCTGCTAGCCAGTGCGGTGTCGCGGTCGCATCAGTATTACCCCACGCTCGGCGCTTCGATGCCGCAGGAAATCGAGCTCAATCTGCCGCTCGCGCACATGGCACTGGCCATCGACGTCGGCACGGTGCAGCTCAATCAACTCGCCGACAATCCGGCCCTCTGGCAATTGCCGGTCTTGAGCGGCTACCAGCAAATCAATCTCGGCACGGCCGCACCCAACACGATTTCCGCCATGGGTGCACCCGGCAGCAACGACTGGAACACGGGTGCTGCTCCCGGCTGGCTCGGCATCGAACCGCCCGCCGGATCGATGGCGGGTTACGACAATCGCCCCGTCGCGTCCTACGTAATGCCGCCGGTGACGCAAACCTCCGCCACGACTCCGTTCGTCACTCCCAACGCAGCGGTTCAACCAGTTTCACCGCAGTCGCAATCCTTGCCTATCGGTGGCTTACCAGTCGAACTCAAAAAATAGCCGCGAACAGACTTGTTCGCCGGGGGCCGTGCGATGCGTTGCATCGCGGCTACTCGCTCCAAATCCCCCGCTTCTCACGCCGGGCCTTGCTCTGCGCAACGCGCAAACGATCTTTCATCTTCTGGCTGTAATCATAACCGAGCTTTGCCCGCGCGAGCCCCGCGGCGATCAATTCTTCGTTCAACAAACGGCCATCGTGCCACACAAACGCCAAGTGCCGTCCATATTGATCGACCCCTTCGCCATCGACGGTGATCGAGATTCGTTCGTTGGCATTGTCGATAAATCGCTCGGTGTAAGCCGTCGCCTCCGGCCCCCATTTTTGAACGGCCGTATGCTCCTTCACTGTTTCAGGCGTGTCAACTCCTTGCAGCCGCACCCGCAAGCGATCCTTTCGCAGGAGCAAAGTATCGCCATCCACAACGCGCAGCACTTCGTATTCGCCGTTATTAAGTGCGCCGGGAGAACGTGTGGCTGGCTCGTTCTGGGGAAGATACGGCTCGGCCCACCAGCTCAACAGCATGAGCACAAGCACGATCACGATGGTGATAATCTGTGTGCGCGGATCACGGCGAATACGAGCGGCCATAACGCCAATCAAGTCGTAGCCGCAGGCGGCAGCCGACGGTAAGAATTCAGTTCGGGCTGAAATTGAGATGCTGTGCGACGGCGCGGCCGAGCGGATTCTTCACGAATCGTTGTCGGCATTCGCTGCACAAATCAAAACGGACGTGATGATAGACTTCGTCGCTGATCTGGCAATCGTCCTCATCTTCGAGCGATTCCAGAATGTCTTGGATTTCTTGCAAATGATCGCGGTCGTCGTTGATGTCTTCTTCCACGGGATCGAGTGCCGCATAAACCTCCATCCGAACGACATAGCGCATGTCGTTTTGGGGATCGAGGGGGCGTTTACAACAGTCGCACGTGTAGTGGATCATCTGCTTGGTTCCTCTCAGCATGAATCGTCCGCAACAAAAAATCACCGCAAGTCATCCCTGCTCTCTTTCCATCCTAACGACAAGTTCTGGCGGCAAGCAAGGCAAAAGTTTTGTCGTTTTTCTCGCGAATAACAGGGCTTGCGTCTCGCAAATTACGTGCCCACGGCGTTTGATGAAGTTTTGAAAACTTACCCACCTTGGGGCTGAGTCGGACTTCTCCCCGCAAGCTGCTTGCGACTAAAATCCATGTTAAAGGATGCGCGCGAAGCTAGTTTTCCTACTTCGCCACTTGTACAATCAAAATAGGGTAACAGGAGGTCTGCCTTTGTCTGCCTGAGCGGCGCGAATGACGCAAATGCAGACCCAACCTATAAAAGAGATCAGTCTGCTGGCGTTCAAGCGTTGTCGGAATTCCTACCTGCTCAGTGGCCTGCGTTTCAGACGGATTCAATGCATTTGAGTCACTCTGAACATGCTCCTCGCGTGCAGTGTCTACCGCTGCTGGAGGAAATCCCTGGGTATGCCACAGGCCTATCTCTACACCTTGGGTAAACAACCAGAAATTTTCTCGCACATTTTGTAAGGGTCGTCGTTTGTAATATCCAACTTTCCCAGTGAACACTTCGGAGATTTTGCTTCCATGTCGACTGCGTCGCCGAGCGGACTAAATGCCAGTGTTTTGGTTTTGAACCGTCAGTATATGGCGGTCCACGTGGTCAACGTGCGGCGGGCGTTCAGCCTGTTGCTCAACCAACTGGCCGAAGTGATTCACCTGGAAGATGGCCAATACGCCAACTACGATTTTCATTCGTGGCGCGAAATCAGCGAGCTCAAGGCTCATTTCAAAGAGCCCCACGACGACTGGATTCGCAGCGTGAACTTCGAGGTTTGTGTGCCCCGGGTGTTGCGCCTGTTGCACTACGATCGCCTTCCTAAGCAGCGGGTGCGGCTCAACCGGCGGAACATTTTCGCCCGCGATGCCAATATCTGCCAATATTGCGGCGAGCGTTTTCCGACCACCGAGCTCAGCCTCGACCACATCCTGCCCAGCTGCATGGGGGGCGAAGCGAGCTGGGAAAACCTGGTCTGCGCCTGCGTGAAGTGCAACGTCCGCAAGGGAGGCCGTACGCCCAAACAGGCGGGCATGAAGCTGATCCGCAAGCCGATCATGCCCAAGCGCAGCCCGATGCTCACGATCAAGCTGGGAAATCCCAAATACGTAAGCTGGAAAACCTTCGTCGACAGCGCCTACTGGTCGGTCGATTTGAAGTAACCCACACGGAATCAAACCCCAAGGTTAGCCGGCAGCGTCCCGCTGCCGGTTTTTTATTGCGCCACGCGATAACCAGATCCTCCCGGGCCGCGTGGCGACCCGGCTAGGGTTTTCTTCTATTCGTGGTTCGTTCTCTGCGAACTCTGCGTTTAACTCTTTCATTACGCCCGCTTAATCACACGCAGCAGCGCGATCAACACAATGGCCCCCACGGTGGCCGTAATCAACGCGCCCAATAAACCACCAGCAGCGATCCCCAGGAGACCGAAAATCCATCCTCCTAAGAGCGCACCGATCACACCGACGATCAGATCGCCGATGAGCCCAAAGCCGCCACCCTTCATGATCTGTCCTGCCAACCAACCCGCACAGATACCGATAAGAATAAACCAAACAAAGTTCATGGCGACACTCCTGAAAGGAAGAGATGGGGTTGCGACTGGCGTGATCCTATCACCGCACGTGATTCGACCGCAAGATTGCTTGGCCGCTCGCGGCTGAGCGCTCCACAAATAAAATCAAACAAAACAAAACAAAAAAAGGCCAACCCACATTCGGGTTGGCCTGGAAACGTTTGCTTAAAGCCAATCTCAACTCAAGAATCGGCCAACGGCTCTTTCTTTTCCGTGATGCCTGGGCATTGCGGAGCCATCTCGGCATTGAGGGCAATAAACGGCTGCCAATCGGCCGGCACGTTATCTTCATGGAAGATCGCCTCGACCGGGCATTCGGGGACACAGGCTTCGCAGTCAATACATTCATCAGGATGAATGTAAAGAATCTGCTCGCCTTCATAAAAACATTCCACCGGGCAAACCACCACACAATCGGTGTACTTGCAGGCGAAACAAGGTTCACAAACTACATGCGTCATCTCAAGAATTCTCCTTTTTTTCGCTCAAGCTCTCTGCTCGGTGCTTTTTGGCAGGCCCCATCTACGGCCCAATTTATCCGAGTTCGGGATATCCCTCTCTCGGAATGATACAAATATCGGCAGAAGAATGGCAAGTATTGATCGGTGAACGACTTTCGCCAATTCTTTCCGCTTCTCTTCTGTCCGTTAATTACACACTCGGTATTTTCGATGTCAAGCGGATAGTTTAACAAATCCGCCGAGTTTCTCCCCCGTGACCCTTCCCGAAGCCCCCCGTCAATCTTGCTCCTGCTTATCCCGCTATTTACAATAACTGGGTACGCGGTCCAGCGACTTGGTATCGTCTTTCATCTCTTAGGAAAGCTTGTGGGGTACAACTTTCGCGTTTCCCTGGCTCGTAGAGAGCGCACTTGGCAAGAAATTTGCTAGTCATAGCTCTCTGAATGACTGAGAACACGAACTTTGTAGTCCCTTGTCTGAGGAAGCTTCAGTGGCTTTATCCGAGATTGACCGCAATTTGCTCGAACGCTGTTTAGCCAAAAAACCGCGGGCTTGGGAAGACTTTGTCGACCGTTTCATGGGTTTAGTGATCCATGTGATCAATCATACGGCACACTGCCGTTCGGTTTTGCTTTCCAGCACTGATCGCGACGATCTGGTCGCCGACGTGATGATGACCATCGTCGACAACGATTTTGCGGTTCTCCGCCAGTTTCGCGGCAAGAGCAGCCTCGCCACCTATCTGACGGTGATTGCCCGCCGGGTCGTGGTCAAGCAACTCATGAGCCGCCATCAAGCGACCTCATTGGGATCGTTGGCCGTTGAGACTGCCGATCATAATGGCGATGCTGAGCAGCGATTTTCCGACCGCGAAGAGGTCGACAGGTTGTTGCAATCCTTGGCTGGTCACGAAGCCCAAGTCGTGCGGATGTATCATCTCGAAGGAAAAACCTACCAAGAGATCAGCCGCGCCACCGGGATGCCCACCAACAGTGTCGGGCCAATGCTTACGCGCATCCGCACCAAACTCCGCGGCATACACCATGCATAGTAGGCATCACGCCTAATAGCCTGGTCCACGCAGGTCGATTTCACCTTCCGGCCACTCGCGATCCTGCGGATAGCGCATCACCACTTCGTTCCAGAACGGGTAGGCCTGCGGATCTTCAGCCAGCGAATTCACTATCCTATTGTTCGCAACGCAAGCCCCCAGCTTTTCGTAAAAAGGCTTAATGGGGGGGCTCGTTTGAAAGAGCGCGAACGGAAAAATGCTCTGATCGACGGGCACGAGGATTTCACGCACCACAAGTTCACCCAGCCCGTGACCGCGAAAGGCGGGATCACTGCACACCATGGCCAAGGCGGCGACGGTCATCGGGCCGGCCGAAGTCCCTATTTCACGCGGCGTGATGGCTGCGTGGGCGATCACTCGTCCTTCGGCGCGAACGATTACCGAGCGTGGCGCTTGGGCATCGCTGGGAACAGCGCCGCGACCTAAGTTAGCAACTTGCTGCATTCGATATTCAAACGGCTTCTCCGGATTGGGCCAAACTTTGACGATCAGTTCCGCGATTTCGCGAACGTCGGCTTGCGACAAAGTTCGGGCATCGTGCGTTTCGACTTGATACATGCGAGCTTTCCTTTTCCCGCAAGTATACTGCGATTTTTCACGATCTCCCAAGGCGACATCCAATTTCGGCTAGGCAGCGGGCAGCCAGCCTAGCAATAATCTTTGCTACGAATCGTCTCTTCCCTTCAATCGCTGCGAGTTGACCATGTTTTCAGATTCTTCGCTCGGCAATAGCTCGGATCGACGCTCTTTTTTGGCCGCAGGTGTGGGGGCCACGACCGCCGGTTTAGCGGCATTATCATCTTCAGCGATTGCTGCAGAAAGTTCTGCGACAGGCCCAATCATCAAGCCCGGCGACACGATTCTGTTTCAGGGCGATTCGATTACCGACGCGGGGCGCAAGCGAGAGCTTGCCGACAACGTCAACAATCAAGAAGCCTTTGGCAATGGCTACGCCTGGATGGCTGCCTCAGCGCTCCTGGTCGGCCAGCCCGAGATGAACCTGAAATTCTTCAATCGTGGTATCAGCGGCAACAAGGTCTATCAATTGGCCGAGCGCTGGCAGGCGGAATGCCTTGATATCAAACCCAATGTGCTAAGCATCTTGATCGGTGTGAACGATATTTGGCATTCATTAGGAGGCGACTACAAGGGCACTGTCGATGTTTACAAGAATGATTACGTGGCTCTCCTGAAACGCACCAAAGACGCTCTTCCCGACGTGAAGCTCGTCATTTGCGAGCCGTTTGTCCTTAAGTGCGGCGCGGTCAACGACAAGTGGTTTCCCGAGTTCGATGGCTATCGTGAAGCAGCGAAGAGTGTCGTCGAGCAGTTTGGCGCGGTTTTTATTCCCTTCCAGGCGATGTTCGATCGTGCGGTCGAGTTCGCCCCACCCGAACATTGGGCCGGGGATGGTGTGCATCCTTCGCCCACCGGAGCGGCCTTAATGTCGCACGCTTGGCTGCAAGGCGTAGGGCTGTGTTCTTAGTTTAGCGCGCTTCTTCTTCGAGCCATTCAATCGCCTTCTGCTCGTCGATGAACACCCGCACGTTGTAGCCCGCATTCCGCGAGACGACTTCTATGAAATCATGCGAGCGGTCGGCGGGATCGACCAGTATCGCAGCACGGTTATCGAACTCAAGTTCGAGATTCACCATATCCTTATAGGCGAAGTCGTAATTGTGATAGACGGAACTCACATTACGAACAGCGCGGACATCGTAGAGCTGCCGGGAAATTCCACGCTGTTGAGAAGCTTCCGCGGCTGCCTTACCGAACTCCAACGCAAACTCGGTGGTCACTGGCTCATAGACCGTGCAGCGCACGTATTTCCCAGTCTCCGCTAGGGAGATCTCAAATTTCATATCCGCCTTCCCCCCACGAGCCCCACTCGCCCCCTTGCGTGTGGTTCGCCGCACAGTATAACAGCAGTGCGCAGAGATCTGCAAATGGCTTCTCGCTGTTATTACGAAAAACCATATCACGGAGTTATAGCGTTTACGCAGCAAGGCCCGCGTTGTTGAACCAGCCTCAAGCGAGTGCGTCGAGCACCAAATCGCCGATTTCGCTCGTGGTGTAACCCATTTTGCCGGCGGACTGGCTCTTCATCTTCGTGCCCGTAACGTGCATGATCGCGCTCATCACTCGCTCAGCTGCCGCCGCTTCGCCCATTTGATCGAGCATCATGCTCACGGCATTGATGGCGGCAATTGGATTGATTTTGCCCGTGCCAGTATACTTGGGGGCGCTGCCGCCCATGGGTTCGAACATGCTTACACCGCCCGGCTCGGGATTAATGTTGCCTCCCGCCGCGACACCCATCCCCCCTTGGATAATTCCGCTGAGGTCGGTGATGATGTCGCCAAACATGTTCGTGGTGACGATCACATCGTAAAACTCGGGGTTCTTCACAATCCACATGCAGCAGGCATCAACGTGGTTGTAATCCGTTTCAACGTCGGGATATTCCGTGGCCACTTCTTTGAAGGTGCGCCACCACAGGTCGTGGCCCGTGGTTAGCACGTTGGTCTTGGCCACCAGGGTGAGCTTCTTACCCTTGGGATTGTTGCGCTTCTGCGTCAACTCAAACGCATAACGAATCGCACGCTCGCAGCCCTTGCGCGTGTAAATCGCCGTTTGAGTGGCGACCTCGTTGGGCGTTCCCTTGTGCATGAAGCCACCGGCACCGCAGTACAAGTCTTCGGTATTCTCGCGGACGACGACGAAGTCGATATCTTCGGGGCCTTTGTCCTTGAGCGGCGTTTCCACGCCGGGGAACAATTTCACCGGCCGGAGGTTGATGTATTGGTCGAGGCCGAAACGAACGTCGAGCAACAGCTTGCGCTCCAAGATGCCTGGGGCCACGTCAGGATGGCCAACCGCCCCCAACAGCACGGCGTCGAACTTGCGTAGCTGATCGAGGCCGTCCGCGGGCAGCGCTTCGCCCGTCTTGAGATAGCGATCCCCACCCCAATCGAGGTCCGTCAGTTCCAACTTGTCGGCAAAGCCTTCGAGCTTGGCCACCGATTTGAGGACCTTCACGCCTTCAGCTGCCACTTCCGGACCAGTACCATCGCCACCAATGACCGCAATCTTCATGAACTTCACCGCTACCTGTTGGATGTTTTGATCGGCTAGAAACCGCTCATTTTAGCCCAGAAAGCCGAGGATCGGCTAGGGGCTGAGATTTGCCGAGCTAACTATGCATCCGGGCGTGCGGCTCGCGAACCGACATAATTTCTGCCTCGGCCGCATACAACTCCGCCAATCGGGCCTCGACCACGTCTTCCGGCGCAAAATGCTTGGCCAGCCGAGTATAGGTCGAATGATGCCGCGCTTCGCTCTCGAACAGGCTCCGATAAAACGTGGCAAGCTCCTCATCTTTGACGTGGGCCGCCAAAGCCTGAAATCGCTCGCAACTACGAGCTTCGATCAATCCCGCCACGAGCAGCCGATCCACCGCCCGCTCCGGCTCGCCCTTGCGTACCAAGGCATGTAGCCGACTTCCGTATTGGCTGGGTTTGATTCGACGAAACGCGATGCCGCGCTTTGTCAGCAGCTCGATCACCATGTGAAAGTGTTCCAACTCTTCGTTGACGATCTCCGTCATCTCGCGGCAAAGCTCGATGTCCTCCACGTAATGAAAAATCAAGTTGAGAGCTGTCCCAGCAGCTTTCTTCTCGCAATGGGCATGGTCGATGAGCACTTCTTCCAAATGCTCATCCACTTGAGCCAGCCAGCTTGCGTCGGTAGGTGCTTGAAGATGGAGCATGATGATTCAGTGGGTTGAAAGGCTCTTGGAAATCAATATGCCGTAATTGCTGTTGACGTTCAACCTTCGCCCCCCAGCTTCTGACGATCGCGATCAAACATTTTGACGACGATCTTCTGAAACAATGCAGGGAACCAACGCTTCAGCCGCCAGGCCCAGCGTGCCTTTCTTCCCAGCACGACATACAGCCGCCGGCGTTCGACACCACGCATAGTTTGTAGCACCACGTCTTCTGCCGTGAAGCTCGATTTCCGCGAGTAGGTTTCTGCAATGCGTAGCAAAGCATCATCAGTGAATGTTCCCTCCTCCAAAAGATGCGAACGAAAAAATCCCGGCATGACGACCGTGACACCCACGCCGCGAGACATCAATTCCCCGTAGAGCGTTTCGGAAAATGCGACCACGCCAGCCTTCGAAGTGCTATAGGCTCCCATTGCGGGCGCATTGAGTGCCGCGGCAATCGAGGCGATGTTTACGACATGCCCACCCGTCGGCTTCTCCAACAACCAGGGCACGCAAGCGTGGCAGCCGTTGATGACTCCCACCAAATTCACATCCAAGATTCTGCGAAAATCATCAAGCGGATATACGCCAATCTGACCCGCCCCACAGATTCCAGCATTGTTCACCAGCAAATCAAGCCGCGGCCATTGAGAACGCAGCTTCAACACGAGCGCATCCCATGCAGCGGTATCACGGACATCGAGGACTTCCACTTGCCCCGAGCGACCTTGATCACACAACTTCTTGAGCGTTGTTTGTGCTCCTGAATGATCGACATCGGCAATCGCCACATGCCAACCCAAGCTGCCGAGGTGCAGGCAAAAAGCGCGGCCCAACCCACTGGCCCCGCCGGTCACCAGGGCAAAACGCTGTTTGGAATCAATACTCATGGCCTCATGATAGCGGTTGCCTTACGCCATGCGGGGAGAATTTTGCCGAGCTTTTCCCGCAGATTTCGCGATGGAATCAACGTCGCCGACCGCTTGCCAGCTTGCTACAATCCCCGCCTATTTTCGCCTGACCGTCACGGTGGACGCATGCCAAACCTACACCACTCCTGGTCCTGCACTGCTAGACTTTTTGTCATAGCTGCGGCGATTTGCTGCGCTGGCAATTATCTCCACGCGCAAACGGGCATTGTCAGAGCTACCAAGGAAGAGGTGATCGAAATCGGTGGCGATCCCTTTCTGCCCATGGATGTGCGTACCGAAACCGTGAACTTGGCGTTGAACGGTTATTGCCCCGTCACGCTTCGCGATCAGAAACAATGGGTGCTCGGTTCAAACCGCATCCAAGCCCTCCGTGACGGCAAAGCTTTCTTGTTCGCCACGCCCCGGCTCCGCGATATTTTCGTGGCAGCCCCCGAGAGCTACCTGCCCGTGCTCGATGGGGATTGCCCCGTCACATATGCTCAGTCCCAGAAGCGTGTTCCCGGAAAGGTCGAGTTCGGCCTGATCTATCAACGGCGAATCTTTTTGTTTGCAAGTCAAGAAAAGCGAGCCGCCTTTGAGGCCCGCCCCGATGCTTATACCAATGCCGACTTGGTTAACGATGGCTACTGCGTGGTGAGCAAAATGATCGATCACCGGCTGGTCGCAGGTTTGCCTGAGACCGTGGCGATCGTCGATGGAATGCGCTACATGTTTGGATCGGCTTACTATCGCAAGCTCTTCTTGCTGAACCCTCACAAGTTCGGAGTGAGCAAGTCATTCAGCAAAGGCAGCTACACCAAGATCGAGATTCCCAACATCGATTTTGGCAACGGCATGGGCCCGTTCAATTATGGCAACCAGGATCAGCTCGCGAGTTCGCGGATCGATTCCATTCACGGGATGAAAGGAAAGTCGAACAAGAAAATCAGACTTAATGGCGACGAAGAAATCGAAGAGAGCATCGAATTCCGCGCGATGTCGGGCTATTGCCCCGTCACGATTCACACCCAAGGAATCTGGCTCCGCGGCAAGTCGAAATACAAGTCGACGTACGACGGCCGAGTCTATTTCATGGCGGGGACCGAAGAACAAGCCGCTTTCAAGGAAAACCCGCGCGAATACATGCCTGTGCTCGGCGGCGACAGCATCGTCTCGTACATGAATGATTACGAACGCGTTCCAGGCAGCATCTTCCATGCGGTGCAATACAAAGGCCGGTTGTATTTGCTCGTCGACGCCGAGGAGAAATCCACTTTTCGCAAGCAGGCCGCCATCTACGAAGAGGCCGATCTTGCTTATCGTGGTAACTGCGCGGTGACGCGGATTGAAGAAAAACGCGAAGTCGCTGGTCTCGCCGAGTACGAAACCATCTATCACGGGCTGCGCTATCGCATGGCTTCGCGCATCAAATTGGAAGAGTTTCTCAAAAGCCCCCAGGAATTCGAAGACAAGTAGCGTTCAAGCCGTGGCCCAATATCCACCCCGTGCATGATCGAACTCGGCTGCTTGTCCTAGCCGAGACGTGTCGAGCTTCCCATCGCGAAACACTTCGTGCCCCATCACCCACGTTCGCACAGCCCACCCCGTGAGCGTCTGCCCATGCCAGGCGCTCCAGCCGCACTTGGTGAGTTGGTTCTCATTGCGAACTTCTTGCCGAAGGTTCATGTCGATGAGCACCAAATCGGCATCATAACCCTCAACGATGCGGCCTTTATTGACGATATCCCACACCCGAGCGGGGGCATCGCACATTGCATGCACGATCGTTTCCAACTTGCAGCGGCCCTGATTCACTTCGTTGAGCATCAACGCCAGATTATTCTCAACGTTTGGCATGCCCGAAGGGGATTGGGGATATGGCTTGCGTTTTTCTTCGAGAGTATGCGGTGCGTGATCCGTCGCGATCACTTGAATCAGCCCAGTGTTAATTGCCTCCCATAAGGCGGCACTATCGGCGGCCGTTTTCAACGAGGGATTCATCTGCGCGAGTGTTCCCAACCGTGCGTAATCATCAATATTCAGCAACAAATGATGAGGGCAAGCCTCGGCCGTAATCAAACCGCCGTGATCGCCCAGGAGTTTCGTTTCTTCCGCCGTCGAAACATGCAGCACGTGAAATCGATGATTGTGCCGCTTGGCGAGATCAATTGCCCGCCGCGTGGCAATGACCGCCGCTTGATGGTCACGAATTTGCGAATGTACGGCAACGTCGGTGATCCCCGCCAATCGCGCGGCATTGGCTTGCACCGTGGCCTCGTCTTCGCAATGCGCTGTGATGGGCAGCTTCGTTTCCGCGAAGATTCTTTCTAGGTCTTCTTGCGCATCGACGAGCAAATTGCCCGTGCTCGATCCAATAAAAATCTTGATCCCGGGAGTTCCCTCGGCCAATGTTAGTTCTGCCAGATTGTCCGGGGTCGCGCCGATATAAAAGCCATAGTTAACAAGCGACTTCTCCGCCCCGAGTGCCTTCTTCTCGGCCAGTCGTTCCCGCGTGGTGGTCGTTGGCACGGTGTTCGGCATTTCGAGAAATGTCGTCACGCCCCCCGCGGCACATGCCCGCGACGCGCTCGCTAGGTCTTCTTTATGCGTTAACCCCGGCTCGCGGAAATGAACCTGATCGTCGATGACGCCCGGAATGAGGTGCAATCCCGTGGCATCGACCACTTTCTCCACCTGAGTTTGCATTGCCGGATCAATCGCCACGATCTTCGTGCCGTCGATCAACACGCTGACCGCGGCAATGCCGGTGGGGAGCACAACTTGAGCGTTTTTGATCAGCGTTTTCACGACAAACTTTCTCGGCAAATCAGTAGGCGGGAACTAGGCCCTGCATTTTTGCCCAAGCCAGTTGCAAAGTCGAGCCGTCAGCGACCGTTTGTCGAATGATGATTTTGGTGGCCGGTCTGTCGGCGAGCCGTGAATGAACTGAGCCAACCCTTCCAGTGGAAGAACAGCAATAAGCCGACAGCAATCGTCAGCATAAACAACATCACCGCTGGATAGCCGTACCGCCATTCCAATTCCGGCATGTTCCACGGGGAAATCTCTGTGTCAAAATTCATGCCGTACACCCCCGCGATAAAACTGAGCGGAATGAAGATCGTCGAGATGATCGTCAGCACCTTCATGATCTCGTTCATGCGGTTGTTGATTTCCGACGAGAAAAAATCGCGCAGATCGCTACACGCATCGCGATGATTATCCAGCGTGTCGAGAATTTGAATCGTGTGATCGTGGCAGTCACGCAGATACACTGTGGTTTCCTTACCGATTAGCCATTCGTGCCGCGTCGCCAAATCATCGACCGCTTCGCGCAACGGCCAGACAATCCGCCGCAGCAGCCGCACGTCGTGTCGAATGCCGTGCAACCTGGCGATCATGTGGCGCGTCGGTCCTTGCTCGAGTTCTCCGTCCAGGCGATCAACAACTTCGCCAATTCGTTCAAGCGTGGGAAAATAGGAATCGATCATCCCGTCCAACAGCGAATACAACAGATAATCGGGACCCAATTCACGCATCGCCCTGCCGGTGAATTGCATCCGATGCCGAATCGTTTCAAAACATTCGCTCGGACATTCCCGCCAGCTGACGATAAAGTCATTTCCGAGAAAGAAACTCACCTGTTCGAAGGTGTGCTTTTTTCCACGGCGGGGTGCTTGAGCTACCACGAAGAGATGATCGTAGTAGTTTTCAACCTTCGAGCGCTGCGGAATGGCCACTACGTCTTCCAGCGCCAACCGGTGGATGCCAAACAATTGCCCGACCTGCTCGAACAGGCTCGCATCTCCCATACCAACGATATCAACCCACATCACCGGATACTTGCCGCGCAATTCGCGAGCCAATTCCAGACTACAATTGGGATGATCTTCCAGTTTGGCCGGCCCATAGCAGGTCACGCGAATTGTCGGTGGCAACGCCCCTGGCGGAATATTGATCGAGCCAGGCCGGGCCCCTGGCGAAAGGGTGTGCTCATAACTCTTGATGAACATGCTAGTGCTGTGATCGTCGGACGTGTCGCTCATGGTCGTTATGTTGGTTAAGATTTGCCGGTGAAATTGCCAGACAAGCAAGATAACTTGCCGCAATCCCACGACAAACACCAACTTACCACGGCGAAGATTTCCGCGTGAATTGCACTGGATTTTCAATCATTTTGCGGTTTTAAGGGGTTGCTGATAACTCAGATATTCAAGCGGACCTTCGTCGCTCATAAGGCCGCACAATTCCTTGTCGTGCAGCACGTCTTGAACGCGCATCGGCTGTCCATCGACCGTGCACCACTGGTCGACCAAACGAATTCCGTGGCTGTAATCGACATACCAATGAATATGTACGGTGGTCAGCGGCTGAATCGGTTTGCCGTCGAGTTGGTGCCAACCGTAGATCGCCACGTGATCAGGCCGCTTCAAAATCTCATTCGTGATCACCACATCCTTCTTGATTCCCATCACCAAGTCCGTGGGGCGGCGATTTGGCCATTGCTCCTGAATCAGTCGATGATGCTTTAAAAACGTGGCCAGCGATTCCCGCTCTTCGGTCAGCGGTTGAGGCGCAAGCTTTGTCTCCGCGACTTCGTAAATATCTTCAACCATCTTGCGCGTGGGAAGCACGCAGCCCAGCATGTCGGTCAGAAACTGAGCCGTGTACGGCGTGAGCGGCACCCGGACAAAATCGTCGTCGCTCCCCACTATCACATAGTCGGGCGACACGCGATAAACAATCTTGTGCGTCTTACCATCCGCGGTTTCCAATTCCGCTTCAACATTCTTAAATTGCCGCCAGAAGTTGGGGACGTTCCCTTGCAGGATTTCTTTCGTAATCTCGGCTTCACGAACAGCAGGCTCAGCTGCTAGTAAATCCTTGATCACCGCCGTGCCCCCACAAGCATCGGTACGCCGTTGTTGCAGGGCAGGGGCCGCCGCCACCCATTTGTCAGTCGCATAGGGTTCTGGCTGAACCGAATCGTCGTAAGCCCGCGGCGTGGCCAGCTTCCCCCACTTTTCGTGGTGCGGCGTGCCAATTGTTAGCGTTTCCAGCAGCCCGTTCATCTCACCCACCAACCGCGTATGCAAAATGATATTGTCGGGATTGGGATGAATGAGCGCGGTCAACCGCCCATCCTTCGCCGTGTATCTTGCGAAATCTCCTTGTTTGTCCTCCGCGACTTTTGTCTTTTCTTTCACGAAGTCGAGCATGCGATGCGTGGCCCGCCAAGTTCCGCCGGTGGGGCCGACCACTTTCTTGCCGTTGAGTTCAATATTGCGATCGTCATAGGCCAGAACAACAAAGTGATGCGATGGATTCGCATCGAGCCACGCGAGAATCTTCTCTCCATGGTGCTGGGCATTGTCGTAACCATAATTCGCATCCAGAAACGTGATACGTTCCACAAGCGGCGGGATCTCCTCAACCGCGTCGAGATAGCCAAACAGAAAACTCCCCCCGCCGCTGTGTCCTGTGAGAACCACGCGAACGTCCTCGCTGGGCAAATTCGTGGCCAGCGAATCGACGATTTGCCGGATCAATTGTGGCCCCTGCGTGCGTTGGCCTTTCCAAGTCGGCCAGCTTAAATTGTTCGCTTGCACGCAGGCCAAAACGACATTTCGATCCGTTTCCAGCCCGCGAAATTTCCGCCATTGCGCAGCCGCATGCTGAATATCAAAGTGCCAATCCATCTCCTCGGCCAATTGGCAACCCAAAGTTTGCTCAGCCGTATTGCCGTTGGGGGTGGCATAGATGACCAACAACGTCGGCTTGCTCGGATCAAAGTCGCCGGTTCCCGGTGCGACAACAATAGCCCGTGCCTGCTCGGAAAAGCGAATCTCGCGCACCTGCTCGTTGTTGTAGTTGCTACTAACGAATCCTGGCCAAGTCGTGGCAAGTGCTGCTGGAAAGTTACACAGGAGTAGGTACGTCAGAATTCCTGCGCTAAGTCTCTTCATAAGTTAGATTCCGTTGTCAGGTCAACATCTCCATTTAAGAGCCTCTGCGCAACTTGAGCTTGAACTTGCTCGGGCGTCCAGTCAGGATGCTCGGCTTTGATAACGCGTTGCAAGAGTTGGCTCGCGTGGGACCACATGCCGTGGGCAATAGCCAGGCGTTCTGCCGGGCTCTTCGCGCGTAAGACTTCCGCCATCGCGTCGTCGACCACTTCAAAACCTCGCGGGAGCATTTCCATCGCCGCATTTTAGCCGAACGCCGCCAATCGTGGCAGTCACCCGGAATTAGCGCCGACCCGAATTAACGAGGCTGATCGATCAGCGATGTCCCTCGCTTTCGGCCGTGATGTCGGGAATGTGCGTGAACGCGATCCGCATCGGGGCTTGATCGCGGGCTTCATGCATCGACGCGAAGTACACGGAATTGGGCCCCACTTGTTCGTTGATCGCATCCATCGCCTGCGTCGCCCGCAGATTTCGGCGTTCTTCGGCAAACAAGGGGAGCGGAGTATTCAAATCGCTGGCGAAGTCCCACAGCACGATACCGACCTTCAGCGGAATCCCCCCCGGCGGCCGCTCGGCCCACAGTTCTTCAAACGCCCGTAGCATCGTGGGCGTATCCTGGCAGCGGCTCAAATAGGCCACCCCCTGCCACTTCGGCCAACCATATTGATACGACAGGCTCAATTTCATCCGCCGCGCCCAATAACCCAAACGCCGCATGCGGCTGGCGGCTTTATGAATCAGCCGCACCAACACGCCCCGCGCTCCCAGGTCCGTGCGAAACTCGGGGGCCAACACGTGCGAATGGCCCACCGTGCGGCGCTGCGTCGGCACGTCCTCATAATCGAGCCCACGCAGCCAGCACCACCATTGATCCCCCAACACGCTTTGCCAAACGTCGGCCATGCTCTCGCGCGACAAACTGCACATTTGGCGGACATTATAAACGCCCCGATTGTTTAATCTCGCCAGCATCCCCCGCGCAATGCCGGGCAAATCCGTGAGCGACAAACGATACAGCTTGTAAGGCAGTTCATTGTGCGTGATCGATACCAGCCCGTCGGGCTTTTGCATGTTGCTCGCTACCTTCGCGAGAAAACGATTCGGAGCCAAGCCCACCGAGCACCGCAAAAACGGCCCGACCTGACTGTAGATCGCTTCCTTCACGCGCTCGGCGAGCGCGATCGCGTCATCCAGCCCGCGCTGATGTGGAGAAATCTGGCACACCATTTCGTCGATCGAGCAAACCTTTTCCACCGGCAACACCGTCTCCACGGCCTCGATGATCTGGTGATGCACACGGATATACCGCTCGTGATCGGCCAGCACCAAACGCAACTGCGGGCACGCTTTCTTCGCATCGCCGACGTTGGTTCCCGTGCGAATCCCATACGCCCGAGCTTCATAACTCGCGGCGATGCAGCAAGTGCGGTTGGTCATCACCGGCACCACAGCGACAGGCTTTCCCCGCAGCGTCGGCTGAACTTGCTGTTCGACCGAAGCGAAAAATGAATTCATATCGAGAAAAAGCCATTTTACAGTTAGCATACATCTGTACACTAATATTAGGCAAAGGCCAAGTCAAGAGATTTTTCCAGAGGGGCACGAGTCTCCGACTCGTAAATCCGCGGCAGAGATGAACACCGTGCCCAGGCGGAGGTTGTGAAAAGTATGAAAAGTTGATTGCGTTGGAAGGAGGAACATTAACTAACTTAGAGCGTGTTTTGCTCTTTCACTTATCCGGTATGTTCGGCTCGACCAACTTCGCCAGTGCCAGCAGCGATTCTTGCCAGCCGAGGCAGCAGGCTTCGGGTGGGATCACGTCGGGGATGCCCGCTTGTTCGATGCTCAGTTCCGTGCCGACCGAGACTTGCTTGAACGTCACGGTGACTTGCATTTCGCCGGGCAGGTTGGGATCGTCGAATCGATCGACATAGCGGAGCAGCTCCCCAGGTTTGAGTTCCAGATAGCTCCCGCCAAAGGAATGGCTCTTGCCGGTGGTGAAGTTGGTGAACGACATCCGGTACCCGCCGGCCACTTGCGCGTTCATCTCGTGGACTTTCCCCGTGAACCCATTGGGCGGCAGCCACTTGGCCATCGCATCGGGATCGAGAAACGCTTTGTAGACTTTTTCCGGTGGCGCGGTGAGCACACGGTGAAAGTGGATGGTGCTGGGCATGGGAAGTATTCCTTAAGGAAAGGATGGTGGCTATTTATCCACAGGCTTAGGCCTATCCCGAGCTAGAGATGAATATATGGCGTCGACAGCCTCTTGGAATGGAATCAGTCGACTAGAAAGTTGAAAGGTAGTCAAAGACCACTTCAATGGAGGTGAAGGTGGGTCAGCAAAGGCGAGTTCGTAGGCTTTTTCTGCTTTCCAATCGCAGCGAAGCGAGCTGAATTCGTTGAATACCGATGATTCCTTCCAACAGAGTCGAGTGAGAATCTGTTCAAATCTGCAAATCCAATCGCTTTCAAAATGATACATGTTTTTGTAAACGCCACCAAAAGTAATCAGATTGGAACCGTAATAAGGAACGATTCCTTTAGGTGGATGTACGTTAAACATAGAGCGAACGATAAATGGATAATCATCATCATCATTATGTGCTTCTTTTGGGAGTGATTGAATCACTTCTATGTTGTGTTCAAACACCCGACGAGATTCTTCATGTCGTCCGAAATCGAAGGGACAATTAATGAAGCCGTGGATAACAACTTCGACACCCATGGCATAATCCAGTAATAAAGCAATTCACTCTCGTACAGAACCAATAACCTGGGATTGTATGTCAATACTGCCACAAATAAAGATGGACGAAATCTAATTGAGCCACGGATGAAATACGGAAGTACGTTTTTCCGTGTTTCATCCGTGAAATTCCGTGGCAAAAATGATTCACGGAAGCTGAGGCATACGGCTGGCCGTTTTTACGGCTCGCCAATCATTCCGCGGTTGCTGCGCGGATAAACCTTCCCTGGCCGTTGGCATCGAGATATGCCAAATTCACCGCACTTGCCCGGCCATCTGGTCCTATCTGGAAACTCACAGCGCTTTCACCCGTCGCCATTTCGCCGGTCGGCTGATAGATAAAGTCGTCGCGGTCTGCATGCTGTAAGGGAAATCGCATTTTTTTCGGTCCCATCAGCAGTGCAAGTTTCTTGTCCTGTTCAACGACTTCGAGATTACCGTAGTAACTATTGGTGTACTTGCCGACATAGGCCTCCGTAGGCAGCGCGGGCGAATCATCGGCAGCAGGAGCCGTTTCGTGGGTGGTTGGTTCTTCCGATTCTTCAACCAGTCCCCCGAAAAAGCTCAGCCAATCCCTTTGCACTTTGCCCGCCATGGCCAAATCCAAATAGCTCGCCGCGATCGCTTCGGCTGCTCCCATCGGGGCGGCATTGGTAAGAACGACGATGCCGAGCTCTTCAGCAGGGAACATGTTGACGACGGTCGCCGCTCCCAAGTCGAATCCCCCGGAATGCCCTAGGAAGACTCGCCCCTTGTCGTTGTAGCTGACGTTCCAACCCAGACCATAAAAGCCAGCCTGGTCGGTCGCCGGGTTGGCTGCTGGACGGCTGACGATTTGGGGTCGGTGGGTTTCGTTGAGTGCCGCGGACGGTATGACTTGCTTGCCGTCGAACTTTCCCTCGGCAAGTTGCAAACGGAGCCAGTGGGACATGTCGTGTATGGTGGAACTCACGCCCCCGGCCGGCGACTGTGCGTCGGGATCGCGAACATTTTTTGCTGCCCACTTCCCATCGACGCGAACGTGCAGCAACGCCCGGTTGGGAGCGGATTCGTAGTCGGCATAGCGCGAACTGGTCGAAGTCATGCCCAACGGGCCGAAAAGTTTGGCCTCACAAAGTTCTTCCCAGGTCGTGTCGGCCGTGCGCGCTGCGGCAACGCCTGCCTCCGTAAAGCCGAAATTCGTGTACGCATATTGTGAGCGGAAGTATTCCCCAGATTTCAAATATCGCAAGCGATGAAGAACTTCCGCCCGATCGTAGCCCAAATCTTCCAGCAAATCGCCCGCGTGGTCCGGCAAGCCGCTGCGATGGCACAGCAGGTCGCGAAAGGTGAGTTCCCGCGTGACCCAAGGATCGTACAGCTGAAAACCCGGATCGTGGTCGGTTATGGCATCGTCCCAACCAATTTTTCCCTCGCCAACCAAGGCGGCGATCACCGTCGTGGCAATCGGCTTCGAGACCGAGGCCAGCTGAAATACCGTATCTGTTTCGATTGGGTCCGACTCGCCCACCTTTCGTACGCCGAAGCCCTTGAGATAAACGACTTCGTCCTCGTGGACCACCGCGATGGCAATGCCCGGAACGCCCGTTTGTTGGCGCACTTGTTCAACAACTTTTTCAAGCTCAGGCAGCGCGGCCTTCACTTTTTCCCGAGTAACGGCCGGGGACGATGTTGCGCCAACTGCGAGTAACAAGAACATTGTGGCCAGGAAGGTTATGACAGGGCCACGGCCAAGGAGACGAAAATAATAGTTCATATTGCTGTTCCAGAGTTTGTCGCCGCATGTCTTGAACTTGGTACTCGCGGGAAAAATTTTTAGTGGGTGCGATAGCCCAGGACTTTCGGACAGTGGCGGGAGCCGGAATAATGGTTCTCGAAGGAGGTCCGATAGATGGACATACAAGCGAAGCAACAGCGGCCGACGTACAGCGATGAGTTTAAGCGAGATGCGGTGCGTCTGGT
>NZ_JBGSQY010000067.1:0-29161 GCF_041737835.1 Bythopirellula sp.
TTTGGCTTAAAGTAAAAGCGGAAGAAGGCACGAATCCTCGTATTATTGGTCCATCCGACGGACTTCACCACTGGGTAGTCATTGGAAACGAAGACAACTTAGGCGTTGGATTTTATTATGACCATGGTGCGGTTCTGGTGCAGGACCCGAATCCACCAATCCTTGGCGAGTGGGAGCATTACGCAGTTATTTTGGACCGTGTCGTGGGGCAGGCATCAATTTATCGGGACGCCACTCTTGTGTCGTCCGGCAGCTTTACAGATGACTTACCTTTAGAAAGCTGGATATTTGGGCACCAAGGAGATGTGAACAATCATGGAGATTCCCTCAATGGACTGTTAGATGACATTCGCATTTACAATCGGTTACTGGAGTTTGCAGACGTCGTAGAGTTAGCTGCCATTCCCGAACCATCTGCATCGATCATGCTATTTTTGCTCATCTTCCAAAGTTTAGTTCAACGTCCAACTAAATGGCGAGTAGTCAAAAAATGCGTAGTTAATGGATAATCTGCAACTCGCGGCGGCGGGCCAAACCGCTGTACTTGGACGGGGCTGCCGCATCTAGCGGCGGACGATAAAAACCTCCGAACATTAGGGGTGCGAAACTGCCCAGGACGAACCGTCCTGAGTTGCCAACAGGAAGAGCGAAATGTGTAAGATGATTGCACCTCGGCAATACTCAAGTATGTCTTGTTATCTATCATTTGAGAAATTGGATAAACTTGGAAGGCCAGGACGTCAGCCCTAGACAGTAATGTTCAACTGGTGTTCTGTCACCCCGCCTCATTTTCATCGATCTCGAACGGATCGTTGTGGGGATCGCTGTTCCAAACGTATTCCGCGTATGTCGCGATTTGCTCCGCGGTCTGCTTGCCGTGGATGATTTCGATGAGCCCCAATGCCATGTCGGTGCCAGCGGTCACTCCCGAGGACGTGACATACTTTCCGTCGACGACCCAGCGAGCCCGGCTTTGCCACATAACGGCAGTTGATTGACTCGTCGCCCAGGCGTAGGGTTGAGCCTGTTTGTTGGTCGTCGCCTTTCGCCCATCAAGAATCCCGGTCTTCGCTAGAATGCCAGATCCCGTACATACCGACGTTGTCCACTCCGTTTGTTGGTCTTGCTGGCGGATGAATTCAAGCAGGACGGAGTTGTAGACTTCAACGCGTGTTCCTATTCCGCCCGGTACCAGCAAAATCTCAAACTGCGGTGCGTCTTCGAAGGAGTACTTGGCGACCGTCTCGACTCCTTGTGACGAAACCACCGCCTCGCCATGCTCTGAAACCATCGCGATTTCGTAATCAGGCATGTGGCCCCACATTTCGACGGGACCGAAGACGTCCAGCGTCTCGAAACGTGGAAACAGTACGATGCCGATTTTTTTAAGCGTAATGTTCAAGTTGTGCAGCCTCATGTTATCAGGCGATTGAGCCGTCGCTGTTGTAAGCGATCATCAATATAGCGTGGCCACCAAATCCGACTTGCGACTTTCAGTAGCAACCGATGACTTAGCAGCTCATCGAAAAAAATCGGGAAAAGCCATATTCCCGCATATTGACACGACAAGAACAGTGTTATACAACAGTAGTCACTTGGGTTGTTTGTCGGATATTTTCCACGTGACGGCGGTCCTCAGCGGTCTTTTCTAATGCTGGATTCGAATCGGCTATGTTGATCAGAATCGAAAAAGGCTCGGCGGTTCCTATCTCCTCGCAAGTGGCAGAGCAGATCGCCACTCTGTGTGCCTCGGGTAAGCTTGTGCCGGGCGAGCGTTTGCCGTCGGTGCGGGAATTGGCCCGGGAGCTGGCCGTCAATCAAAACACGATCTTGCGCGTCTACGAGCGGCTGGTACGCGATGGCCTGCTCGAAATGCGGCACGGGCAGGGAACATTCGTCGCCGAGGACATTGGCGGATCGACGCTTGTCGCGCATCGCAAGCGACTGCTTGAAGAATTCCGCCAACTTGCACGGCAGGGCGTAGCGCTGGGGTTGGATTCTGACGACCTCCACGAACTTCTTACCACGGCACTCGATGAAGTGCTGGCACGACATCTTTCAGATAGCAAGGCTCGAACTAAGGTGACGAAATGAGCGAACTGGCCATCGAGTTTCGTGACGTGCGTAAATCTTTCCGTCGCAAAGAGGTGTTATGCGGCACCACAATGCAAGTCGAGAAGGGGAAGACGTTCGCCTTTTTAGGTCGCAATGGCGAGGGCAAGACAACCGCCATCGGCCTGATGATGGGACTTTTGAAACGCGATTCGGGAGAGATTCGCGTTTTGAATCTCGATCCAGCCACGCACCCGGTAGAAGTGCGGCGGCGGGTTGGTTATTTGGCCGAAGATCAAACGATGTACGGATGGATGCGCTGCGAAGAAATTTTGCGATTCATGGCGCCGTTCTACCCGACGTGGGACCATCAACTTGCTTTGCGGTATGCCAAGGATTTTGAAGTGCCGCTCGCCACGCGGATCAAGCATCTTTCCAAGGGGCAGAATGTGCGGCTCGGTTTGGTGCTGGCGCTCGCGCATCGGCCGGAGTTGGTGATCCTCGACGATCCCGCGTTGGGGCTCGATCCCATCATGCGCAAACAATTCAACCGCGATCTGATCACACACTTGCAAGGGGAAGGCCGCACGGTGTTTTACAGTTCGCATTTGCTGTATGAAGTCGAGCCGGTGGCCGACGAAGTGGCGATTCTCGATCACGGTGTGATTGTGCGGCATGCCGAGACGGAAGATCTGCGGCGGGACGTGAAGCAAATTTCCCTCAGCCGCGAGGCGGCGGGGATACTGGCCCATCAGGCGAAAATCCTCGACCAACGTCCTGATGGGCCAGATTTAGCCCTTGTCGTCGAAGAAGCGGAAGCGATCATCGCGGCACTCGAGCAGGAAGGGGTCGAACATCGGGTGATCGATCTCAACTTGGATGAAATCTTCGAAGCCTACGTCGCCGGGAAAAGGCCTGACTTAGCCGCAACTCAACGAGTCGCAGGGGCGGAGGTGGTGGCATGAACTCGAACATGTTTTTGACTCTTTTCCGTCATTCCCTGGCGAGTTCCACGAGACCAGAGAATCCAGGCTTTGTGGCAGGGCGCTGGATTCCCGCCTGCGCGGGAATGACGGCGGAAGCCGAAGGAGTGCTCAAATGAATTCGATTTGGCTGAGTTTGTTGTGGAAAGAGTGGCGCGAGCAGCGGTGGAAGATGGCAGCGCTTACGGCCATGATGACATGCCTGCCGGTGTTGAGTCTTTTGATTTTTGGTTTCTTCAACGACGCGCAAGTCGTTCAGTCGGTCCTGCTGATGCCCGTGTCTGGCATGTATGTGTATGCAATTGTAGCTGGTCTCTTTATAGGCATGTCTGTTTCAGCAGGAGAAAACGCGCGAAACACATCGACATTTCTACGTGGTCTGCCAGTCCCGATGTGGCAGCCTGGTTCCGCGAAACTGGTCATGGCATTATTCGTTTTGGTTGTGCCAGTTTGCGCGCTTGTCTTAACGGAATTCTTGTTGCTGAATTGGTTGGAGACGAACCGGGAGCCTCAATTGGAAATGCAAAGAGAGTTGAATCTTGCATTTGGGTGGAGGCTCGAAAATCTTTTCCTGTCACAACTCGTCGCAGGACTTTTGGGCGTCACTAGCCTATTGATTTGGACGGTAGCAATCGGTATTAACCGGTCCGACGAAGTTCGTGCGGGAGCTATAAGTTTTCTTGTCATTGCCGCGTCATGGTTAGTGAATGTGAGTGCGATGATCTTTGTGGACAAGTACGTTCATCGTACTTCGGCCATCGAGAGAGATCTTATCATGACCGCCTTCCCGGGCGGGCCAGCTTTGGCTGCGCGGCTATGGGGGGATCCTGCATCAAGTCAGTTCTGGTGGTTTGCTTGTGTGACAGTAACGATTCATGTCGTCTTGGTACTTTGGTTTCTTAAGAGATTCGCGAGCGTGGGCAAGACGAATACGCATGAAATTGGTGACCGTTGGAGTTTTGGGGTTTCCAACGGCATGAACGCCGCGCCATTTAAGAGTCCCACTACCGCGATTTTCTGGAAGCAAATTCGTGAAACGGGACCGCTCGCAATAATTGCCGCAGGGGGCGTGCTGGCAATCGTAACAGCCATTTATTGGTGGCAGCTTTCGCAAGGGGGACAAACGCGTTTCAGTGAGATGTTGACGGCGGTAACTCTTATGGTTGGGATACTAGTTACCATGGTGGCAGGCATTGGAGTCTTGCTGGAGGACTATGCTCCTGGAGTCGAAAATTTCTGGCGATCGCGGCCTATTAATTTGAATGCCTGGTTCGCGATCAAATACTTGGCAGGTTTTGCTATTTTACTTTCTTCCTTTGGGGCGCTTCTAATCTATGCTTCCTTTCTTGAGGATTGGCAAGGCATAACCCTTGATAGTATTTTTTTGATTGTGGGTATGTTCCTGTTGGTCTACTCGATGTCCTTGGCAACCTTTGCTTTGTTGAGGCAGCCAATTTATACGGCGATTCTAACGTTCTGTGGTTTTTTGGTATCAATCTTGATAATAGATATTCTCACAACACCAACTCAACTGATGTTAGCAACAATTTACTACGCATTTTTTCTTATCATGCTGGTTTCGCTCGCTTGGCAGGCCGTTGTGCGGAATTGGGGCTGGAAGCAGCATCGCTGATTTTGACCGCTAAGCCTCGAGCGGCGGTTGCAATTCGTTGAATCGGGGCAATTTGACGCGAGTGGCGGCCCCTACAGAGAAACGCTTCGATCCGCTAAAATCGAAGGGCGCAAAAAATGAGGGTCCTTGCTCGCCGGGGCAAGAACCCTCGAAATTTAGGCTGACCGGTTATGGTTAAACAACCGGAGACCCACAGCCTGTTTTGCGTATCGTCGCTCCCTTGCGGCGAGCTTAACGGCGAAATCGTTTTAATCATTCTATTGGCCTCCTACCGTGTGCAGACGCCCCGCGCAAATGATACAACCCGCAAAACTGGCTCTCGAAGATGGCACTGTGTACACCGGCACGTCGATTGGCGCCGCTGGCGAAGTCGACGGCGAAGTCTGCTTCAACACGTCGATGACCGGCTATCAAGAGATCCTCACCGATCCCAGCTATCGTGGTCAGATCGTCACGATGACCTATCCGCAAATCGGCAACTATGGGGTCAATCAAAGCGACTACGAAAGCAGCAAGCCCCATCTGGCCGGCTTTGTCGTGCGGGAACATAGCCGCATCGAAAGCAACTTTCGCTCGGAAGCATCGCTCGGCGCGTTTCTGAAGAAGTGGGGCGTGGTGGCCATCGAATCGATCGATACTCGCGCGCTTGTGCGGCGAATTCGTTCCCAGGGGGCTATGCGCGGCGTGCTATCGACCATCGACATGGATGATGCCAGTCTGGTGGCCAAGGCGAAAGCAAGCCTGGGACTGGTGGGGCGTGATCTCGTGCGTGAAGTGATTCCCACACAGGCAGCCGCCTGGGATGATTCGGTGAGTGAATGGACTCATTTGAATGGGGAAAGTGGAAAAGGGAAAGGGGAAGGACTTCACGTCGTTGCGCTTGACTATGGCATGAAGTGGAACATCCCGCGGCATCTGGTAGACCAAGGTTGCCGTGTCACGATTCTGCCGGGGACGGCTACCGCTCAGGATGTGCTCGCGCTTAAGCCGGATGGCGTGTTTCTTTCCAATGGGCCGGGCGATCCAGAACCGCTGGAATATGCGATTGGCACGATCCGCGATTTACTCGGCAAACAGCCTGTCTTCGGCATTTGTTTAGGGCATCAGTTGCTGTCACTGGCCAGCGGTGCCAAGACATTCAAGATGAAATTCGGCCATCGCGGGGCTAATCAGCCAGTGCAGCAATTGGGAACTGGTGTCGTGGAAATCACTTCGCAGAACCACGGTTTTGCCGTGGATGAAGAGACGCTCCCCGCGGATCTCGAGGTGACGCATCGCAGCCTCAATGATGGGACGATCGAAGGGGTTCGCCGACGGGATGTGGCCGCGTTTAGCGTTCAATATCATCCCGAAGCCTCAGCGGGGCCGCACGATAGCCATTATTTGTTTCGCGAATTTATGGATGCGATGGCGAAGGCGTGATTGATTTCGCGCTAAGCCGCGAGCGGCTAGCAGTCGCGCATCAGGAGCTCGATGATTTCGATGGCGGCGAGCGCTCGTTGGGGATCGCGAAGTTCTTCGTGCTCGAATTGTCGGGCGAGATCGGTCGAATAGCGCAAGTATTGCTCGCGGGATTCTTCGGCCAACTCCCAGCCGATTTGCTGAACCACTTGCGGCCAGAGCTGGCGGGCTTGCTCTAAAGAATCGGCATCGCCGTGAATGGCTTGGAAGACGACGTCGTCCAATTCTTCGAGCAGCAATTGCACTTCATCCGACTCGGCATGTAGAAAATGCGAGGGAGAATCGAGAGGGAGCGAATCCGCGCCGTTGGAATCGTGCGGACGGCCCCCGTGTGGTGCGTGGGGTCGATGGTTCATGGCGAGAGAGATTAATCCTGAATGTCGGCTGGGTCTTTACGTGATTCGCGGCGGGACAAAGCCCGCCGACGCAGCTCAGCACTCTTGGCGTGAGCTGCGCCGGCCGACAGGGGTGTGTTCGATTCGTGGGCACAATGGTCCACGGTGACGGCAACTTTTTCCAACTGGTCCGCGAGGAGTTGATAATATTTTTCTAGGTCGCCGCGCATTTCGCGGAATTCGTCCTTCCAAGTGTTATTGTCAGCGGAGGCCCGTGCTCGTTCGGTTTCCAAAGCAGCCTCCAGTTCGGTGATTCGCTGTTGGGCGACCTGGCGATCAACTTCCAGCTCGCCGTAACGAGCTTCCAAGTTTTCAAATTCTCGCAACTGCTCACTGTTTTCCTCCTCGAGTTGCTGAAGTTCCTCTTTGGCGGCGGCCAGTTGCTGCTCAAGCTGAATGGCTTGTTTTTGCAGCCCTTTTTCCGCGGTTTTGCTTTTACCAAGCGCGTCCTGGCGGAGGTCCAGCTCGGTCTCTTTGCGAGCAAGTTCGCTTTGCCATTGCGTGAGCTCCTCATGCAGTTTTTCAAGTGCGGAGAACGAATCATGAATCCACGAACCGAGCTCCACCTGCTCGCTCTGGAGAACTTCCAGAGGTTGCAGTGCCGAATGCAACGATTCCAAAGTCGCGGGTGTCGACATGACGTTGATAAGGGTAACGACGCAGCGTGAGCGTGCGGCAAAGGTGAGGAATAGCGTCAAACGACGTTGGAAAAGTCGGTCTGCGGCAAGGTAGGTGGGTACCGCAAGTGGAGTAGGTTGGCGAGCGTTGTTTACAACGTTCCGCCGAATGAAAAGTAGCTTACGAAGTTGGGAGAAGCAAAGAATTTCTCTGAAATAATTTTACTCAAAGTGGCCAGTGCCTGGTTCTAGTCAATCCGAACGCGAGAAGGTTAAATGGTGTTGTTGAAACGCCACATCATTCGTGCGAAATTCTATGCCCAGCAAATCAAAAAAGCGTAAGCGTCCGCAAGAGCTTACACCGTTGGAATCGAAATCGAGCGATGCCATCACGGTCGCTTGGATGGTGACGATCACCACGCTGTTGTTTTGCAATTTGGCCATCGCGGGAGGTTATTATTTCTCGCGTCAATATCCCGATGTCGCGGGGTTACGGATGATGAAAGAGATGCTGTTGATGGCCGGCAGCGGCTTGGGCGTGATTTCGCTGGTGCTGTTGCCGGTGGTTTATCGCGTCCGCAATGTCGTTCCCCCCACGGGGATCGCCGTGTTTGGAGCTTGTTTGGCGATTGCGCCGATCTTGGGGCTGATTTTGAGAAACCTGCAGTAACGCGGCAGCGGGACGCTGCCGGCTAACACTTGCGTAGAAGCTCCCAGTGGAAGATGCCGACCAGCGATTTGGCATCTTCGATTTCGCCGCTTAATGCCATTTGCACGGCCTCGTCCCAAGGAACGATTAAGTTATCGATCTCCTCGCCAGTTTCCCTGGCCGTTGCGCCGGGGGTGAGTCCCTCGGCGACGAACAAGTACATGCGTTCGTGTAGGATGCCCGGCGACATATAAAAGGCCGGTAGCTGAGTCCAACGCTCGGCGGTGTAGCCGGTTTCTTCTTGGAGTTCACGGATCGCGGTCTGTTCGGGGGGCTCTTTGTTGTCTATTGTCCCCGCGGGAAGCTCGATAAGTGTCTTGCCCACCGCAACGCGAAAGTTGCGAATCAGGCAGACGCGATTTCCCTCGAGCAACGGGAGAATTGTCACGGCGCCGGGATGCTCGATCACTTGCCGCGAAACTTGCTTACCATCTTGTAAGGTTTGTTTTCGCTCGAGCACTTGAAAGCGGCTGGCCTGGAACAACAGTTTGGGTTCATCACTCATGGCATTCCTTAACCGGGCTTCGGTGACAGCAGACCTGGCGACAGTTTCAGTATGCGGCAACCACGTTCGTTTTTCCGCGAGTTTTTGCCGTAACGGCGGACAGGTTTGCCGATTTTCGTTGGGGTTGTTAGGATAACTCTAAGAGAGTGCGGCAGTCTATTCTCAATCGGATTGCCTTGGCGGGGATTCTCTGAAACCGTTTTCTGCTAGGGTTGTTGAGTTTGGTGCCACCCACAAGCGGCCATGCGATGAATTCTGCACATGGAATTTGGAGTCTGTGTATAGGCCGCTGGCGGGAAGCGGAAGTGCGGCTGCACATTTTGTTTCCGCTCGTGGCACTGAGTGCATTTTTCCTGACCCGCAACGTCGAGCAGATTGACGAACGGGTTGTTGGCTGGTCGCTCGTCGTGTTGCTCTTCAGCGTCGCCGTGCATGAGCTGGCACGATTGGTGACGGCACTGCGGATTGGTGGGCAGGCTGCCACCATCGTTTTGGGACCTATCGGTGGGTTATCGAAGATTCACCTGCCGGCCGATCCACCGGCCCATTTGCTCACCGCTATGGCGGGGCCGATCGCCTCGTTTGCGCTCTTGGTGATCGCCGCCTGTGCTTTAGCTTTGAGTGGCAATGGCGACATGTTTCGCTTCTTTGTCAGACCTACGGATTTGGAGTATGTCTTCCCGCATCTGGGGAGCCACTTCATTTCTTGGAAACTGTTGGGACAGTTGTTCGTTTATGTTAACGGCTTGCTGCTGTTGATCGATATGCTGCCAATCGATCCCTGTGCCGGTGCGGAAATCCTGCGCGGCATGCTGTGGCCCGTGTTGGGACGAAGCTCCGCCAATACCGCCACTTCGCATATTGCCTTGGGCATGGCCTTATTCTTTGCCGTGGCGGCGGTGGTGGTCTCCTATGCGAATACCACAGTGCTGATCATGCCGAGTTGGTATCCGTTGGCGTTCGTAGCTGTGCTGCTGTTGTATGGTGGGCGAGGTACGGTAGTGTCCAAGCAGTTTGACGTGGGCATCGCCATCGACGAATTCGATTCCGACGATGAAGAGTGGCTCACCACGGATTGGGTCGAAGAAGACCGTGAAGCCGTTTTGGTCGAGCACTTGCAAGATAAGCAGCAAGAGGCCCTGGATCGCAAACGCCGCGAGCAGGAAGCCAACGAGGATGCTCGGGTCGACGACATTCTCGCCCGGTTGCACGAGACGAGTTTTGAAAACTTGTCGGAAGAAGAACGGGCCTTTCTCAAGCGGGCCAGCCGTCGCTATCAGCAACGCCGTGGCAGCGACAAGAACAGTCGGTAGCGTTCATGGCACGCCAAGCACAAGATCGCGAAGATTTGTTGCGCGATGCCAAGGCTCTTGTACCCCGTCTGATGTTGAAGCTCAAGATCCTTGACGAGCCCTGTGAATTGTTTGCCGGTTTTCGCGACAACGCGTTGAGTCTTTATTTCGACGCGGACCCGGTGTATCAGTTCAATCGCTCTCGGGAATTGCGACGAGCATTCGTTGACAACTCGATTATCAAAGCCGTCGCAGGGGAACTTCATACTTGGCAGCCAGAACGCATGGAGCAGGAAGTCGCGATGAACAGTCGCGCAATGAGCACAGCTGAATCCAAAGAGTTCGTTGCCAACCTGCTGCGACGGCTTGCTGATTTGCGTGAGACTTTACTGCAAGGCCATTTTGAAATCGTGGGACAAGTTCCAGCGGAAGGGGAGGGACTCGCGCGGTTGCAAAGTTGGCTCGATTCGGTGAGAACGATTGAAATCGCGCAGGCCGCAAACGTCGCTTAGCCTTGGCGAGCAATGGGAGTAACTACCACGGCCTCGCCAAGTTCAGATTGCAAAATTGTGCCAATCTCGTTGGCCCCGCGCTTTACCATGGCGAGTGCCCCAGGGGCCTGAAGTTTCCGAGACCAACTGCTGGTTGTGATTTTGCCGACTTCTTGATCGCCACTGAGTAACGTTGTCCCAATCGCAGGAACATCTGTACCGTCGAATTTGACGACAACGAGCTTCTTGTTGACATGTCCCAAGGCGTCGATGCGAGCCACCGTTTCCTGACCCAGATAGCAGCCTTTGTTGAAGCTGATGGCCTGGGCATCGCGATTGATTTCTTGTGGCAGGTGCGACTCGCAGAAATCAACGCCAAACAGTGGAAAACCAGATTCCACGCGAAGTGCCGTGAATATTGGGGAATCGACGTCAATGACCAACGATGATTCGTTGGCCGCCCGGGATAGTGAACCGCCCGGCCAGAGCCAATCACAGGAAATTCCAGCGTCGCTCGTGGAGCCAATTTGATATCTCCAAGTGGCTTCGTTTGTTAGGTCGGCGAGTTGCACATCTTCACGAATGATATAGCGGTCGAGATGCTTGATCAGTTTGTCGGCTTGGCCGGGAACCGTGAGTAAGAGTAACCGTTCGGGATCCGTTTCGGCGATCACGGTCACGTGGGCCAGAATCTTGCCTTTGACGTCGGTGCAAAACGCTTCACGAGATTGGCCGGACACTAGGCGAAGCATGTCGTTCGTACACATGTTGTGCAGAAACTTAAAGCGATCCTGACCCGTGAGTTGAACTTGCGACCAATTCTCCAGCCGTACCCCCCCACCCGAGGTCGTGAGCGTCGTGTAATCGTCTTGCCAAGCAGGATTCGAAGGCATGGAAATTGAATCTTGTTGAATGGATCAAGCGGTCAAATTTGGTTCCAAGTGCTGAGCTTGTTCCAAAACAACACACTGCGGATAGCTGCCGATCAGGTGGGCGAGTTCTTTGTCCGAAGCGATGGGGGCGAATCCCAGGCTCTCGACAAGACGGCTGTCGAGTTGGCTTTTGAGATAAATCGTGCCGCGTTGCAGCACGCGACATAACAACAGCGAGGCCTGACTGTCGGCGAAGGCATCCTTGAGCAGCTTGCGTTCGACATCGGCCAAATCTTGGGCATTGCGCAACCGTTTGGCGGAGGGCCCGGGCCGCGCTGCGATATCCGAACAGATAGCGATCGCGCCACCGGGAATCAAAAGCTCATCAGCCGCCGAAAGCGCGCGACTCAAGTTCTGCCAAGTTTGCTGAGAATCGTTGCCGACGATCGTCGCGACAACCAACTCCGCCTTGCGATCCACTTCAGTCGACCACACATCGCGATAAGCGCCCCGCGCTGCCTCGGCGACGGCAGTCGGCGTACCGCAGCAGAACGCGGCAACTTTGCCTTGGGGACCAGGCACGACCTGCAATGCCAGACCAATACCAAGCAACCAATCGCATTGATGAACTTCCTCCTGCAGCTTCTGACGACTCGACTTCGATTCTTGCGAGCTGGGGGAATGAAAACGGCCGATTGTTTCTTGATCGGAAAACGTGGGGAACATCCCCGTGCCAGAAAAGTCGCGTTCGCCCCCTGTGGTGACACCAACTGGGATCACCAGATCAGCATCGCACAGCACACGGTTGAGCCGTAAGGGCAGGCCCGCCGCAGTAACGCCCAGCAGGGCCAGTTGCTCTTCTTGATCGGCGACATGAAGAATGATCGGGAGGTCTTCTCCCACCTGTTCGCGCAACAAATGTTGTACTACACCATCTGCGGCGAACTCTGGCGAAAGCAAAATCGTGATGGCTGATTTTTCTACGCCTGCGTGTGTTAACGCTGTGATGATTCCATCGACGACTCGCAACACATGAGGCGTGCCGTACGCGAGAGCGATGGCCACCGTGTCTCCCGGAACGGTCGCACTGGCGAGTTCAGGATATTCAAGCGGATTGGCAAAGGCTTGTTCCACTCGTGCGGGTATGTCGTCATCGGGAATCGCTGCCACGTTGTTGGCACGAACTGTCACGACATTCGTGGTTGATAAATCACAGGTTGTTCCGTTGCCGTAAGTAAGCTTCATAGATTCGTAGAGCACGGCTCTCTAGGCCGCCGCGTAGTCGTGTGATATGTTGATAAACTTCAACCATTGGCGCAGTGAGTGGCCTCTTGGTCAAGGGGTGCCGTCGGGTCGAACGCACGTCAATTCCAGCGGGGCTCTCGATCAACGTATTTCGCCGTGAGTTTTCTAGATGACCAACTGCTCGAAAAGTCGTTTTTTTCTGGAGACCTGGTTCGTCGTGGCGGCAGCGACACTTCTGTTGTCCGCTTGCAGCGATTCAAAGCTCCCACCGCGAGTGAAAGAATCGAAAGCCGACAAGATTTCGCCTGAAGATATTCTTGCCAAATTACGTGGCACTTACGCCGCGCTCGATTCCTACTCCGACAATGCGATTCTCGTGGAACGGGGTGTGAGCCGCTCGCGGGGTAGTGTCACCGAGATGCCTTTCACGCATCTTTCATTGGCATTTGGTCGGCTGAACCGCTATGCGATTTCCTACGAGGACGCGATCCCCAGCAGTCAGGGACGCACGAAATATCGCATCGCTTCGGATGGAAAGCGTGTGCGGTCGGTGGCGAACGAATTGCCGGAACAAATTCACGAAGCGATCGCTCCTCGAGAAACGACCGCCGAAAATCTGATCCCCGAGCCAGAACTTCGCCAAGCCATTTTGCAGGTGGGGATTGAGAATCTCTTTCCACAACTAATGATGTTGCTCGCGCGTGATGCGGAGAAGCCTTTATTTCCGCGCAGCACAACACTCAAGATGTTGCCGGCAGAAAAAATCGAGGGTGCTGCGTGCTATCGAATCGCACTCACGGAACCTGAAGGCCAGCGTGTGCTATGGATCGATAAGGACAAATTTATTCTGCGACGGATGGAAATTCCCATCGATCAACAGCGTAAAAGTTTGGATCCCACGGGTCAGTTTTCCAGTTTTTCGGTTGATCTCGATTTTTCTGATATCACACTGAATCCGCAGTTCGATGACGAGGTTGTAACGATCACCATTCCCGAAGGCGCGCGGCTCGTGCGACGATTCGTTCCTCCGGCTGCGGAAGGGCCGTCACCGAATCTCGGCAAGCCGGTCAAAGAATTTGCATTTGAAGATCTCACGGGGAACAAAGTGACTCCGGCATCGCTGAAAGGCAAGATCGGCGTATTGGAGTTCTGGGGAACGGATTGCGCACCGTGCAAACAGCACACACCTCAATTGGAAAAGGCATTTCAAGCGTTGAAAGATGACGAAGGTGTTGTGTTCTACGCGGTGAGCACAGACCCCAAAGGCTTGCCAACCGAAACCGTTGCCAAGACCTTTGAGTCCTGGGGCGGCACCATTCCCGTGCTGCGGGATTTGGAAAAGAACGCCTATTACAACTTAGAAGTCAAAGCGACTCCCACCTTGATGTTGGTGAGTGCCGACGGCCAATTGCAGGACATGCATACCGGCATGTTGGAGAACGCCGACGACTTGGTGAAAAAAGTTCGCCAGATTCAAGCGGGCGAAGATTTGGTCCAAGCTGCTAAAGATCAGCATACGCGTGAACTCGACGAACACTTAGCGATCATGGAAGCCGCCACGCTGGAACGTTCGCTCGTTGACGAACAACCCGCCACCGCGGAGATTTCACCACGCAAGTTGCCGGAGAAGCTCGTTGTCGAAGAGGTTTGGAAATCGAAACTTGCGAATCTGACTAAGCCGGGCCACGTGGTGGTTCTCACGGGAGACAGCCAAGAAATATTGGTTATCGATGGCGGCGAGGCGGTGGTTCGCTATGACAACGGCGGTAAGTCAATCGGGCAAATCAAACTCCCCCAGCATTCCGAGCAATCTGCTGGATTAGTTCGAGCAGCTACCGATGCCGACGGGAAAAACTGGTTTCTGGTAAGCGGCGTCGATTGGCAACAGGTGTTTCTCTTCGACAAGGATTGGCAACTTGTGTTTTCCTTTCCTGATGAGCAACATTCGGGGATTGGTGATGCGCGGTTGTTCGATTTGAAATCGGCTGGGAAGCCCAACGTGTTTGTTGGTTATTGGGGCGGGTTAGGCGTTCAGGAAGGATCACTCGAAGGGCAACGAGTGTGGGTCAATCGCCATTTGGATCATGTGCTGCAAGTTGCGGAAGGGCCCGCCATTGAATCGGGCAAAGATAGTTCGCTGTGGTGTACCAGCACTCGAGGAACCGTCACCGAAATCACTGCCGATGGCAAGTTGAATCGCGAGATCGTGATCGTCGGGCATAACTTAATTTCGCTCGAGCCGTTCACCCACGACGAGCAACAAACACGATGTGGCATCAGCTCAGTCAAGGCTGGTCGATATGCCGTTGTGGCTTTTGATCGCAACGGCAAAGTTGCGTGGAGCTATGATTTGCCGCCGGGCGAATATCAGGGATCCATTCCGCCGATTCAAAGAATCGATTTGCCCGACCTGAAAGATAGTGTCGTCGTGGCTGGGCCCGATGGTTCTTTGCACTTTCTCAGTGCTCAGGGTGAGCTTATTGATCGTTTCGATTACGGCGATTCGATTAGCGGTTTGGCTGCTCGGGTCACCGAGAAAGACCCCTTTTTGTGGGTGTCGGCGGGGAATCGACTCACCGCGTGGCGAATAGCGGCGGAATCGGCACCTTGAATTTCTCGGCGAGTGATTTTAAGTTCGGTGGTTGAGAAACTTACAATCGCTAAGCCCCGACCGGATTGAACAGTCGGCTTGAACAGAAAGAGAATTCCATGGCTGTTTCTACCGAACAAATGACCACTTGGCTCAAGACCCTTCTGGCTGGACGTTCGGCAGCACCCGAGCTGGAACTTGTTGATTATCTTTCCTCGGTGCCGCGCTTGGATACGCTGGCGGACGTGCCGTCAGGAACACCGGTCGCCATTCGCGGCGACGTCGATGCCAAGCCAGGGACCAAGGTTGGTGAAGGAGATATTCGCCTGCAATCGATGGTCGATACGCTCAAGTACGGCAGCGAGCGCGGCTGGAAGCAAATCATTTTTGGCCACATTGGCCGCAAGCCGGAAGGTTCGCTTAATAAGGTCGCAGCCCGGTTGGGCGAATTGCTGGGGCAAGATGTGACGTTGATCACTGATTGGATCGACGAATCGAACGACACGATTCTGGATTCCGTGGCCAAGCAAATTGCCGACGCCAAGCCGGGCGCGGTGATCATGTTAGAGAACACCCGCAAATACAAGATTGAAACCGTGCTGTGGAAAGCCAAAGAGGCTGACGTTCCCAAATTGGCCGAATCGCTGAGCAAATTTGCCAACGACTTCGCGGCCAAGATCGCCAAGGTCTACGTGCACGAAGCACTTTCCGCCGGCAGCTTGGATGCATCGAGTGTGGTGATTCCCGCGGCGATGGACCGTGTGGCGATGGGAACTTACGAGGCGTCGGAATTCGACGGCCCCATGCGGCAGTGTTTGAAGACGCAGTTGGTGATCTTCAGCGGGCTCAAGATCGACAAGCTCGATGACCTCGAAGCGATGATTGGTCGGGGAACGATCAAGACAGTCTTCGCTGCCGGGTCTCTGGCCATGGCCTTGAAGAAAGCGATTGGCGAAATCGATGGCAAACCTTGCTGCCTGGGTGTCGCCGAAGATCCTGCCCACTCCGACAAGCCCTACTATATTCCGGCTGAGCGGGTGGCTCAGGCCAAGGAAATGGTCACCGAGGGCCGGATAAAAGGCATTGAGTTTATCGTGCCGGTTGATTCCGTGGTCGAAGACGGCTCGGTGGTCGAGAATCTCGCCCCCGATCAACAGCAGTTCGATATTGGCCCCGAGTCGAGCAAACTTTTTGAAGAAAAAGTCACCGAGTTCCTGGTCGACCATCCCCGCGGGGCCGTGGCATTCCACAACGGCGTCTTCGGTATGTTCGAAGATCCACGCTTTGAGGCGGGCACGAAAAACTTCATACCTCAGCTCAAGCGGATGACCGATTCGGAGGTCGAGGTTTACGTCGGTGGCGGCGAAGGGGGCAAAGCCCTTGAACTCTACGGTAAACCGGACTGGGTGACGCACGTCTTCACCGCAGGGGGAACCGTGCTCAATGCCCTAGGCAGCGAGCCCGTCCCATATTTGGTCGCCCTACGGATGGCAGCTAAGTCTTAAGCGGCGGTGCCAGGGCGAACGCGGTCGCAGTATTCGGCAAAACGGTCGAGGGCCTTCAAAGTTTCGCCGGGGCTGGCTTCTTCCTCGCAGCACAACTCGAGACGAGCCGCGAGAGTACTCAGTTTCGCAAAGCCGTAGTTGCTGGCCAGTTCGTTGAGCTGGTGGGCCACGCGGGCGACCGATTCCCAGTCAGCCACTTCGGCGTGAGAACGGAGCGTTTCGAGACGCTGGGGCAGCTCGTGGGCAAAGATCGCCACAAGTTCGGCCAAATTGGGGTCGTCGCCATACACCGAATAGACGGGCTGGAACGATTGAATCGATTGCATGATGGATCTCCTGGTTGAAGGCGAGACACGTCCGTGCGACTGCTTCGCGCTAGGTTACTAGGCAGACTCTTACAACCAACTTCTAGCGAAGCCTAGACCATTTTTCGGCATGGGGTGCCGTGGCTTATAGGAATAGGCAAAGTGGTTAAACGACGCGAGGAATCGTTTCGATCTGCTAATAGTGATTAAAAGTCGTATTGCGATTTCTCATAACTGCTCGCGGCAATGCGAGACAATTATGCGCGAAAGTGCTCTGGCCACGGTCGAGCGTCTTTTCTAGCTCCCACGAGCACAGACCCTCCCCCGAGAAGCTGTTTCGCGCATGCGCGATGAACGGCTTGTGCGGGGCAGAACGATTGAATCGATCGTAAAATCCCCGGGAAAACTCGCCTCAACCGGTCTCAATCGCTACGAACGAAATGCGCGGAACGCGGTCGAGAAAGAGTGATAGCAATTTCTTGAAAGTCATCAAGGGTTTCTGTGACCTTCGTCGATAGCTGTCATATCCAATGGAGCGTTAGCCGCTCGCAAAGGAAGACAAAGGTTTCGCGATGAGCACTCTACGCTTCCCATAAGCAAGTGCAGTCCAGACCCTTCCTTGTGCCGTGGCGGCCACTGTGTTTCCCCCTCAATTTAGGAGCCTCCCAAATGAAGAGTAATGTCCTCCTGTCGGCGCTTGGTTTGTGCGTCGCAATTGTTCTTAGCAGTGCTTCGAATGCCAACGCGTTCGGCCTGTTTGGTGGTTGTGCCGAGCCTAGCTGTGGTTGTTCTGATGACTGTGGTGCTGAGCCCAGCTGTGGCTGTGCCGACGCTTGCGAACCAAGCTGCGGTTGTGCCGATGACTGCTGTGCTCCTTCTTGCGGTTGCTGCAAGAAGCGTTGTGGTTTGTTCGCCCGCTGCAAAGCTCGCAAGTGCTGCAAGAAGGCTTGCTGCTGCGAACCAAGCTGTGGTTGTGCCGATGCATGCGAACCAAGCTGCGGTTGTGCTGACGCTTGCGGTGCCGACAACGGCTGCTGCGGTGCCGAGCCCAGCTGTGGTTGTGCCGATGACAGCTGCTGCGAACCAAGCTGCGGTTGTGCTGAAGACACCTGCTGCAATGCCGGTCACGGTTGCTGCTGCAAGAAGCGTTGCGGCCTCTTGGCCAAGATGCGTGCTCGCAAGTGCTGCAAAAAGGCTTGCTGCTGCGAACCAAGCTGCGGTTGTGCCGATGCATGCGGTGCTGACAGCTGCTGCGAACCAAGCTGCGGTTGTGCAGGCTGAGATCAGTCAACAAACCCACAAGGTTTGACAACTGAATAAGAATAAAACGGCTCCTTACTCTCACGGGTAAGGAGCCGTTTTTCGTTTAGGTGGGCTACGATTTGCGATGGTTTCTCGATCTTGTGGACTTTCGCCGAGCCCCGCGCGATAATCACGGCATCTTCTTTTTCCGGAACAGAGGGAAGGTGCACTATGAACACTTCGCGATTTTGGGGAGCTATTCTTGGCCTGCTCCTCACCGTTGAAACTCTCACTGCCCAGCAAGCCTTGCCGCCGCAAGGGAATCAGGGACAAGCCAACCAAGGCCTGGGCAACATTGGTTTCTTTGGTGGGCCGGGGCCGGTGGGTTTAGGCCCGGGGGCACCGGGAGGCGCGGCCAATGCCGACTTCGATTCGCTCATCGACTTGATCGTGTCGACCGTGGAATACGACACTTGGATGGAAAACGGTAGCGGTGAAGGCGAGATTCAACCGTTTCCCACGGGCGTCTATGCCGATGCCGCAGGGACCTTGCGGTTCGATCGTTCGCAGTTGACCACGGTCAGTCTCAAGCGTGAGCCCAAGCCTCTAGCGGCAGGTGGCGATGTCCGGCAACGCTCACCGCTCCGTTACGTGTCGCTACCGCAACTCGAGCGAGCGATTGCCAAACACCAAGCCGAGCACAAACCACTTCCTCCCGAGATGCTCACGCTCGCCGGGTTGCAGCGAATTCAATATGTGCTGATCAATCCCAAGACAAACGATTTGATTCTGGCGGGACCAGCGGGAGATTGGCAAGTCGATCCGTCGGGCATCATCGTCAGCACAGAGTCCGGACAGCCCGTTGTCCGGCTGGACGATTTGCTCACATTGTGGCGACGACACAACACGGGGGCGGCGTTTGGTTGTTCGATCACACCTCGACAGCAATCGCTGGCTGAAACGCAAGAGTATTTGAATCGTACGGCCAACCAGGCCATTGAGCCCAGCGATCGGAAGGACTGGCTCACCGGCCTCCGCGATAGCCTTGGCAAGCAGGACGTGGAATTCTTCGGCACGACCCCTGATAGCCACATGGCGCGAGTTTTGTTGGTGGCCGACTATCACATGAAGCTCATCGGCATGGGGCTCGCCGACGGGGTGGATGGTGTCAGCAGTTATCTGGACACAGTGCAACTCTCCGCCGATGGTTCAGCCCCGCCGATGAACGTATTGCGTTGGTGGTTTGCGCTCACCGAGCGTCCCATCAAAGCGAATGCCACGCGTGATGCCTTCGAGATTCCGACTGGCGGGGTCCAAGTGCTGAGTGAAAATGAGCTTCTCGCCGCGCGCGGCCAACGAATTCACACGAATCAGTCGGACGATCTCAATCGCCGCTTTGCCGAGTCTTTTACCAAACACTTTGCTCAGATTGCCGACAAATACCCACTGTATGGCGAGCTCCAGAATATATTCGACCTTGCGGTGGTCTTGGCGCTTGTTGAGCGTGAACAACTCGTGGGCCGTTCCGGTTGGCAACCGGCATTATTTGAAGACGCGGGTTCTTTGCGACTACCTCGCATGGCCGTGCCGCAAGAAGTAGAAACTGTCATTAATCACCGCGTGATCAAGAAAAAACATATCATCGCGGGAATCAGCGGCGGCGTGTGGGTCGATGCCCCTAAGCAACTCAAGCTGGAAACCGATGAAAAAGTCGCGGTCGGTCTCAAGGATGATGCGCCGTCCGGGCAATGGTGGTGGGACTAAACCGATTCCGGTTCATCATCTTGGGCCACACGCACAAGCGCTTCATCGAGGAGCGGTTGTTTTTCGCGCTTGATCCACCAATAGGTGCCGATCAATCCGCCCAAGAGGACGAGCAGGGTGAGCGCCCACTCGGCATCGCGGAGCAATTCGGTGATGTGATCGCCGAAGAAATGGGCCGTCCAAAAGAAAGTGCCCACCACGAGCGTCGCGCAAAACATGTCGTAAAAAATAAACTCGCGAAAGGGAACGCGCATAATTCCTGCGGACAGATAAACCGGCCCACGCACGCCCACCATAAAGCGGGCCACCCCCATCACTTTGAACAGATGTTTCTTAATCGCCGCATCGAACTTTTCGTGACGCGTAGCCCCCAGCCATTTGCTGAGCTTGGGATGGCGTTGAACCAGCCCGTGACCGAAGTGATACCCGATCCCATACATGGCGCTATCGCCAAGCAAAGCCCCGACAAGGCAGGCCGCGAATGCCAGCCAGGGATCGAAGTGCCCCTGCGAACTGAGCACCCCCGCCAGAATGATGGGAATTTCTTCAGGGATTGGCAGACCGCAACCCGTGAGCACCAGAAATACCACGATGCCTAGGTATCCGCCATTTTGGATCAGCCAATCCACGTCAAGCGTCTCTCGTGAAGGTAGGTGGTAGCCGGTTCGAGGTGCTTCATGTCATCGTCTGACCGCTTCGCCTACAAAGTGGTCAGCATTCGCGCATCGCACAGCGGTGTCCAGTCCTCGTCCGTGAGATTTCCCGTATACACAGTGATACCGAATTCCGTATCCGCGGGACACACCAATACCATGCGAATGTCGGGCCGTCGCGAACACAAATTGGCGGCTTCTTCGGGACCAAGCACAAATGCCGCCGTGGAGAGGGCATCGGCCTCGGCTGCGGATTTCGCAACCACGGTCGCCGTGAATACGCCCGCAGCGGGCCAACCGGTGCGTGGGTCAATGACGTGGCTGTAGCGGCGTCTCTCGTGGTCGAAAAATTGTGTCGCTCCGCCGGATGTGCCCAAGGCCTGATCGCGTAAATGAAATTCGGCGAGGCGGTAATTTTGTTCGAGCGGATGCCGCAGTCCGATGCTCCAGCAGTCGTGATCGTCCCCCCGATTTTTCCCCCGCGCTAGGACGCTGCTTTTGCCACCATGCCACAGGTAATCGTGTCCCGCACGTTCGTTCAGCAAAGCAGCCGCGCGGTCGAGAGCGTAGCCTTTGCCGAGAGCGTTGAAATTGATTTCCATGCCGGCGCGTTGGAATCGCACGGTGCTCGTGGCCTGATCGATCACGAGATCGGACATCGCAACCATTTCTAAGCCCGCGGAAATTTCTTCGTCGCTGGGCAGTCGTCCCGCGCGCTGCAAGAAACCCCAGACCCGCGATAACGGTGTAGCCGTGATATCAACGGCCCCAGCGGTTTCGTCGTACAATTTCGCCGCGAGTTGCAGCAACGTGATCAGCTCTGTGTCCACAGAAACTGGCCGCGTGGCGGCCCAGCGATTCACCTCGCTCACTTGGCTCGTGGGCCTATAGATCGTGAGCAGGTCTTCGATCCGCTCGATTTCGTCAAAGGCGTCCAGCATGTCGCCAGCGAGATGCCTATCCACATCGTGATAACGGACTGCAAATTCACAGGCCATCGCTCGCCGAGAGGCTTCGAGATGAATCGTCGGTGTGGTCGGAAAGCGGTCAGAAATAAGCTCCGTCGCCGAATCGACCCACTGCTGGGCCCAATCAAAGACGCGATCCGCCAAGCTCCGCGCGGCGGCCTTGCCCTGCAGGAAATCACGCCGGGAATGATGTTTGTCGGAACTCATTCCTTCGATTATAGCCATATTGTCGGTGTTGAGTTCGTGCTAGATTTGACTCTTCCCATTCCCTCCTTTTTCAGAAATCCCTGGGCATGAGTCACCTGATTATTAGTGTTTCCGGTTTGCGTGGCATCGTGGGGCAATCGCTCACCCCCGAAATTGTCATCCGCTACACAGCTGCCTTTGCCGAAGAGCTTCCGCCGGGGCCGGTCGTGGTCACTCGCGACGGGCGCCACACCGGCCCGCTCATGGAAGCGGCCGTGCAATCGGCGCTGCTGGCGATGGGCCGCTCATGCTTGGATTGCGCCATTGGGGCGACGCCGACGACGGGTGTGCTGGTGCGCGATCTCAAGGCGGCGGGGGGGATTCAGGTTTCAGCGAGCCATAATCCATCGGAATACAACGGCATCAAGTTATTTGATTCGACCGGGCGGGTGATTCCCGCGGTACAAGGTCAAAAGGTGATCGACCGCTTTCATGCCAATCGCCCCCGTTGGAAGAAATTCGATGAGCTCGGCGAATGCCAACCCATTGCCGACACGACCTCGGCGCATTTGAAATTGCTACTAGCCATTTGCGATGTCGAACGTATTAAGTCTCGTAAGTTTCGTGTGTTGCTGGATGCGAATCATGGGGCGGGGAGCGTGTTGGGAAAACCTCTGCTTGAAGCGCTGGGTTGCGAAGTCAAAGTGCTTGGCGAGAAGCCAGACGGCAATTTCGCCCATCCGCCGGAACCCACGAGCGAGAATCTGCAATCGGTGCTGAAAGAAGTGCGTGAGTTCCGTGCCGACATTGGATTTTGTCAGGACCCCGATGCGGATCGCTTGGCTATTATCGACGAGCAAGGGAACTACATCGGCGAAGAATTTACGTTAGCATTGGTTGCCAATCACGTGTTGCGAAAAACGCCGGGGCCTGTGGTGACGAATTGCTCGACCAGCCGGATGACACAAGACTTGGCCGAAAAATATGATGTGCCGTTCTTTCGTGCCAAAGTGGGTGAGGCGAATGTTGTTGATCTCATGCTCGGCGAGAAAGCGATCTTAGGTGGCGAAGGCAACGGCGGCGTGATCGACCCGAGGGTTGGTTTAGTGCGCGATAGTTTTGCCGGGATGGCCTTGATGCTTGATGTCATGGCGGCACGCGAAAAGACCGTCAGCGCACTGGTTGCTGAATTGCCCCAATACGCCATTCACAAAGCCAAAGTCACGTTGCCTGCGGACAAAATCTCAGCGGGTTTCGTCTCTTTGCAACATCATTTTGAGACTGCCAGTTGCGACAATCTCGATGGCTTGCGGTTCGATTGGCCGGGGAAGTGGCTCTTGATTCGTGGCAGCAACACGGAACCCATCGTGCGAATCTTTGCCGAAGCGCCAACCGCTGAAGAGGCCAAAAAGCTGTGTGATGAAGCGGAGAAGATTTTAACCGCTAATTGACGCTAATGATCGCTAATATCATTCTTTCTTTTTATTAGCGTATCTCAGCGTCCATCAGCGGTTTCTACAAAACAACGCCTGCAATTCGTCCGTTGCGTGTAGGCCCTGCGATCACGTCAACAAACTCTCCGCATGAAGCTGCCGAACTTGGTAGCTCCACCGGCGCATAACGACAAGAAGTTCCGACCACATGCTCTGAATTGCCTTCGAGCGGCGATTCGACCAGTACTCGTAGTCGCTTTCCTGTGAGACTGGCAAAATAGTCAGCCTGCAACTCGGCTTCCACCCGCGCGAGTTCTTGCATCCGTTCGTGCTTGGCCTGTTTGGAAAGTTGGTTGGGCATCTCTGCCGCCGGGGTGCCCCGCCGGGCACTGAACGGAAAGATGTGAATCTTAGAAAACCCAACTTGCCGAGCCGTTTCGCAAGTCTCGGCGAACTCGGCTTCAGTCTCGCCTGGGAAACCAACGATGATGTCGGTCGTGATCGCCGGAAGATCGAGCCGCTCTTTGAGCAACTCGCAGCGATCGATAAACCGGCGGCTGCCCCAGCGTCTCCGCATCCGCCGCAACACGCTGTCGCTGCCGCTCTGCATCGAAATGTGCAAATGAGGGCAAATCTTTTCCCGATTGTCGGCCATCACGTCGATCAGTTCACGCGTGACTTCCGTCGCTTCGATGCTGGAGAGCCGCACGCGAAAATCGCCCGGCAGTTCGAGAATCGCTCTCGCAAGGTGCGAAAGCCGCGTCCAATTTTCTTTGGGTTCGTAGCGGTTCCAATCTACGCCATAGTGCCCCAAGTGAATCCCTGTCAGCACAACTTCGCGGTAGCCGTTGTCGACCAGCCGTCGGACTTCATCAAGAATATGTCCCATGGGACGACTGGAAAGCTCTGGCCGCACCATGGGAATGATGCAGAAACTGCAACGCAGCAGGCAGCCATCTTGAACTTTCACATAAGCTCGATGCCGGCGTCCAAAGCCCGAAATCCCAGTGGGGACATCAGTCACGCCAAAACGTCCCAACAAGTCGGAAAGCTCGCGCTTGTCGGTCAGCACTTCGGTCACATTCGGCAGCGCAGCAACTTCCTCAGGAGCACGCGTGGCATAGCAACCCATCACAACGATTTTGCTCGCCGGGTTTTCCCTCGCGAGCCGGCGAATGATTTGCCGACTCTTGGAATCCCCTTCGGCGGTCACCGTGCAAGTATTCACGACGCACAGGTCCGCTGGATCGCTCTCAGCGGCATCTTGGTAACCAATCCCGAACAATCCTTCGCGCAGGAATTCGGTTTCGTATTGATTTACCTTACAACCGAGGGTGATGGTTTTGAGCTTCATTGCAGACGGGCGAGAGTTTAAAGGCGGAAGGTGGAAGGGGGAGGGCGGAAAGAAAATCATTCACGACTTTTGATGGTCTTAATCGCTGTTACAGTTATCGCTAAAAGCTCGTTAGTTTCTCGCATGAGCTCGCTAAGCTTTGACTCGCTCACTATTCCCGACTCCACTAACAGTTCAATCCACAAAAGAGATTCATCGAGTTCCTGCTCTACGATCCCCAGTTTGGCTTTCAATTCACTATCCGATCTAGCCCGTGATGCTTCACGGTAATTAGCAGCTACCGATGTGCCAGAGCGAAGTAGTTGTTTACCGATTGTTCTAGATTCGTCCGTCTTTGGAAGGGCAGTAAATAATCGAATGACGCGTAACGCAAACTTCTTAGTTCGATCGCGTAATGCCTCATTCTTCATCTTCCCCCATCCCCCTTCCGCCTTTCCCCTTTGTCCTACTCCGTCGGTTCGATCGTACTCCACATCGAACCTTTGCTGCCTTCGAGATGATCTTTGCCGTAGGCGTGGATTTGGTCGCGTTTGAGTTCCGCGTGTTCCAAGGTTGTTGTCAGGACGACCGCCTTGCCGTCTTTGTCGACGGTCTTGGCAATTTCTTCGCACTGTTCCTTCTCGTGGCCAAAGAGTTCACGGAGCATCTTTTCCACGTAGTCAAACGTATGGTCGTCGCTATCCCACAACAGCACGTTGTAACGCGGTTGCCGACGGCGTTCTTTTTGCGGAGTTTCTTGCTTGACGGGGGCCACCGTAACAACCCCTTCGTCTTGTTCGTCGTCGTCCCAATCCATCCGTCGAGCCTCCGAGTCGATTACGGCCAGTCCGAGCCGCTCCCCTAGCCACCACCCTTATAGCAAAAGGGCAAGTGTCGCATTATATTAGATACCCTCATGTTGGGGGAACTCCCCGACAGGCGGCAGCCGGGCGGTATGCTGCGAATATCGAGGCAAAAATGACAATTGCTGCCAGGGGCGGCTTCTTGCAGGAATAGAGCGCACTGTGACATCTTCCGCCGTTAATCAGGTGCTTGAGTTTGTCGATCAAAATCACGAGGAGCACGATGCGCTCCTCAGCGAACTTTTGCGGATTCCGAGCATCAGCGCCGATTCCAAATTCGCTCCCGACGTCAAACGTGCCGCCGAGTGGTTGGTCAACCATTTGGCGAGCTTGGGCTTGAAGCCGGAATTAATCAGCACTCCTGGGCACCCCATCGTCTATGCCGAAACCCCCGCCGTGCCCAGCGCGCCGGTGGTGTTGGTTTATGGTCATTACGACGTGCAGCCCCCCGATCCACTCGACAAATGGATCACACCGCCGTTTGAACCGGCAGTGCGTAACGGGGCGATCTTTGCCCGTGGAGCCACCGACGACAAAGGGCAAATGCTCACGCATGTGCATAGCGTGGCGGCTTGGCTGAAGACTCAAAAGGAACTGCCGCTGCAAGTGAAGTTCCTCATCGAAGGGGAAGAAGAAGTCGGCAGCGACAACCTCGACGACTTCCTCGCCAGCAACACCGAGAAGCTTGCCTGCGATTGTGTCGTCATCAGCGACACGAGCCAATTCGCCCCCGGCGTGCCGGCGATCACTTATGGCCTCCGTGGAATCGCGTACTGCGAAATTTTTCTCACTGGTCCGAATCGTGATTTGCATTCGGGCGTGTTTGGCGGCGGGGTGACCAATCCGGCGATCGCGCTCTGCAAGATGATGAGCGCGTTGATCGATGCCGATGGCCGCGTGCAGATTCCTGGCTTCTATGACGACGTTGTGCCACTCACCGACCGCGAACGCGAAGAATTCCGTTCGCTGCCATTCAATGAAGACGAGTTCAAAAAGGATTTGGGCATCAACGGAGTCACCGGCGAGAAAGGTTACAGCACGCTCGAACGTCGTTGGGCAAGACCGACGTTCGACATTTGTGGTTTGACTTCCGGCTATCAAGGCGAGGGGGCAAAAACGGTTCTCCCCAGCCGTGCGTCGACGAAGTTCAGTTTCCGTCTGGTTCCCAATCAAGATCCGCAGAAGATTTTGGCGGGGCTCAAGCAACTGCTCGAACCTCTGGTGCCTTCTGGCATCACGATGGAGCCCATCGATTTTCATGGTGCCCCCGGCATCGTGATTTCTTTGGAAAGCCCGTTTCTCGAAGCGGCGGCAGACGCGATTGAGGTGGGCTTCGGCAAGCGTCCGGTCTTCATGCGCGAAGGGGGCTCGATTCCCATCGTCAACAAATTTGCCGACCGGCTCGAAGCCGACGTGTTGCTGTTGGGCTGGGGACAGAACGACGATAACCTACATTCTCCGAACGAAAAATTTACGCTGGCCGACTACCATCGCGGCATTCGCACGAGTGCGGCGCTGTGGGATTCGCTCGCCAAAGTCAACCAGGAAGTGTAGCGACATGCTCGATAAACGATTCATACTCGAAAATCCCGATTTGGTTCAGAAGAACTGCGACGTCCGCGGCGTGAAGGCCGACGTGCATCGCTTTGCGCGGCTGGAGACCGAGTGCCGCCAGATGCAGCAGCAGATCGAAGAACTCTCGCGGCAGGCCAACGTCGTGAGCAAGTCGATTGGCACAGCCAAAGACGACGCCGAGCGGGACCAACGCAAGGAAGAAGGTCGGGCCCTTCGCGAAGAAAAAGATAAGCTGCAATTCGAGATGGATCGCTTGGGTGCTGAAGCGGGTGCCATTTATCGCAGCATGCCCAACCTGACGCACCCCGAAGCTCCGATTGGTGGGGAAGATCACGCCCGCGAGATTCGCCGCGGTGGCCCTGAGGTCCGCAAATTCAGCTTCCCGATTCTCGATCACGTAGCGCTCGCCGAGCAGCATGACCTGATCGATTTTGAAGGGGGCGCCCGCATCGCAGGCAACGGTTTTTACTTTTTGAAAAATGAAGGCGCCCTGCTGGAGCTCGCGCTTCAGCAATATGCGATTCAATTTTTGGTTGGCGAAGGGTTTGTCCCCACGATTACCCCCGACCTGGCCCGCGGCGAAATTCTGCAGGGTATCGGTTTTATCCCGCGCGGCCCCGAGACTCAGATTTACTCAATCGAGAATTTCGATCTCAATTTGGTCGCCACGGCGGAGATCACCCTCGGCGGTTTGTATTCGGGCGAAGTGCTGGAAGCCGAGAAGCTGCCGCTCAAGATGTGCGGTGTGAGCCACTGTTTCCGCACCGAAGCCGGCGCGGCGGGCCGAGCGTCACGCGGCTTGTACCGTGTGCATCAATTCACCAAGGTCGAGATGTTCGCCTTCACGCTCCCCGAGCAAAGCGACGCGATGCACCAATATTTTTGCGATCTTGAGTGCAAGATTTTTGACGGCCTGGGCATTCCCTATCGCGTGATCGACACGGCCACGGGCGATCTCGGTGGCCCCGCGTATCGCAAATTCGATCTCGAAGCCTGGATGCCAGGCCGTGGCAACGCCGGCGAATACGGCGAAGTCACCAGCACGAGCAACTGCACCGATTACCAAGCCCGCCGCCTGAACATCCGCAGCAAAGTGAAGGGCGAAAAGGGAACGCAACTCGTCCACACCCTCAACGGCACGGCCGTAGCAATCAGCCGCGCGCTGATCGCGATTCTGGAGAACTACCAGCAAGCCGACGGGTCGATTGTGATTCCCGAGGTCTTGCGCAAGTGGGTGGGCAAAGAGCGGATCGGGAGTGAAGAGGAGTGAAATCACGCTCTCTGTGATGCTATTAAAATAGACTTATGGTAACCGATACCATTCAGCCTGAGAATATTCAGGCAGTCCCTTATCTAAATTTACTTCAATGCCCCTATCAGCAGCCTCTTGTAACGCAATTTGCTTTAGGAAGGTGTGACCTGTATCCCATTCCCATGTAGGCACCGAAGTTAAGTTGATTTCAAGTTCGCGATCAGTTACCAGGCTTTTTTTATCTGAATTTGTTAGGTCATCCACTATAGCTAACGATAGAGTAATGGCATCGTACGATGGGTCGTGCAAAGCATAAGCGATAGCACGAATTGGGTCTTTATGTACGATTTGCTTTGCAAACTGAATGTTCGGCTTTTTAGGTGGTTTAGGGCGTCTTCTGTGTTGCGAATTTCCGTCGTCTTCGGAATCAGGTTCTTCAAAGTCAGTATCAATATCAACAGTTGATTTCAGAAGAGATAATTTTACTTGTGTAAAAGGAAATTTTTCGAATTCAGCGAGCGATTCACGGTCATTTCTGGGAATGACTACGAGTGCAAAGCGAATGCGAGTTGTCGACTTATTACCTTTTGTAGTTTCGTACATCATTAAACATGAAAACGCCTTATCAAGCTTGATAGCCATAATTAAGGGAGTTGAAGATTCAGCATATGCTTTCAAGTTTTCATGTGTTGCCAACCAACTTAGTGTGGATGTTTCCATTAATAATGGTCGTAATATTTCGACTAAGCTGTTGTACGGTAATGCCTTTTTAATGGGTGACTTAGGATCAAATTCATACTCAATTCGAATCGATTGCGGTGTATTGTGGGCGTCGTTATTCAAGGTTAGCAATAAACCAAAATTGGTCTCCACCTTCGTAACGTTGCCTTTGGTTTGAATAGTGCCCAACCCAGAAAAATCCGACAATTTAACTCCTAAAAGTTCTCTTTTACTTGAATCTGATGAGCGATGTAAAATGCCCGCCAACTTTCTTTTGGAAGCTCTTAATTCTTGACGTAATGAATCGATTTTCACTCTAGCGGAATTGTATTCTTCACCAAACTCTGTATTTATTTCAATATTCTGGCTTTTTATCCTTGCGATAGCCCAGGACTTTCGGACAGTGGCGGGAGCCGGAATAATGGTTCTCGAAGGAGGTCCGATAGATGGACATACAAGCGAAGCAACAGCGGCCGACGTACAGCGATGAGTTTAAGCGAGATGCGGTGCGTCTGGT